>JADLBD010000134.1 GCA_020847975.1 Bryobacterales bacterium
AATTGCGTCGATTGGTTGCCATGGTTTATACCTTCTCCGGAACTATATACGGCGCACGGTAGTTGCGCGCCAGCATCGCATCGGCTTCGGAATCGCCGATAAACTTTTCCTTCGCCGGGTCGAAATGAAGCTGGCGCCCCAGGCGGTAAGAGATGTTGCCGAGATGCGCCAAGCCACTTGCCAGGTGGGCCGTTTCCACAGGCCCGTTCTGCTCGCCCGGTTTGCGGCTGCGAATGGCCTTGATCCAGTTGGCGAAGTGATCGCCGCCCTCTTTGCGGCCGGGCCCTTTCTCGCGCTTCTGCCCCAGATAAACCTCGTACGTGTTGTAGCCCTTGATCACCATATAGCCTTCCGAGCCGTAGAAAATGTTGCCCACGCTGGCGCCGCCCTCTTCATTGGTGCACCACGGCCGCACTTCGAACTGGATCATCTTCTTCTGCTCGGGATAGAGATACACGCTGCTCAACACTTCCGGCGTCTGTTTGTCGTCGTCGAACAGGAACTTGCCGCCCATGGCGGTGATCTTGCCCGGGAAGGTGTTCACGCCGAGGCCCCACATGCACATGTCGGTTTCGTGGATGCCCTGATTGCCGACATCGCCGTTGCCATAATTCCACGTCCAGTGCCAGTTGTAATGGACGATGCGCTTCGAGTAGGGCTCCATCTGCGCCGGTCCGGTCCAGATGTCGTAATTCAGGTAGTCGGGCGCCTTCTCCGGTCCTTTCTTCCCGATGGAGGGCCGCCAGCGAAAGACGAGTCCGCGCGACATATACACGTTGCCGATGGTTCCCTTGCGCAGGTGTTCGACGGCTTCCTGAAGGGCGGCGGAGCTGCGAAGCTGAACGCCATGCTGCACGATGCGGCTGTATTTGTGCGCCGCCTCCACCAGCTTGCGTCCCTCGTAGATGTTGTGCGCGCCCGGCTTTTCTACATAGACGTCCTTGCCTGCCTGGCACGCCCAGATGGCGGCCAGAGCGTGCCAGTGGTTCGGCGTGGCGATGGTGACCGCGTCGATTTCCTTGTTGTCGAAAACCTTCCGCAGGTCCTGCTCGATGGCAACCTTGCGGCCGTATTTCGATTCAAAATCGCCGGCGCGCTGGCGCGCCACGCTGAGGTCGGGATCGCAGAGGATGACCACTTCGGCATCCGGCTGTTTCATGATGCCTTCGATATGCGCCTTGCCTCTGCCATGCACGCCGAGCACGGCAATGCGCAGTTTGTCATTGGCGGAAAGCGCCTTCTGTGCGGCCACGCCAGCGCCTGCGGCGCCCATGAGAAATGTGCGGCGGTTGCTCAAGGATCAGTCTCCCTTCGAGGAATAGCTTCCCTGAGGATACTATCAGCGCCGCGGGAATGGTAGTGTGTGCTTCAGTGGCTGACGCTCGAATAGAGTTGCCGGATGGGAGACAACTGGGCTATGCAGGGTACGGCGATCCTTGTGGCACGCCTGTCCTGTATTTCCACGGCGGGCTCTCCTCGCGGCTTGATATCTCGTTTGGAGGCGAAGCTTCCCGCCGCGCTCATGTCCGCCTGATTGCCATCGACCGGCCCGGCATCGGCCTTTCGGATCCGCATCCCGGCGCGGTGCTCCTCGATTGGGCTGAAGATGTGAGATGCTTCGCGGACACCCTCGGCCTGGAACGCTTCGCCGTGCTGGCATGGTCCGCCGGCGCCCCCTATGCCCTTGCCTGCGCGCATCAACTCGCGGCGCGCATCACCCGTACGGGCATTGTGGCGGGAATTGGACCGCTGCTCGACCACGAAGCAATCCGGCAGTTGGGATTGATCGAGGATCGCCTGCTTTATCCGCTCTGCCGGCGGATGCCCTGGCTGGCCGCCCTGGTCTTGCGCGGGGCCGCATGGCTGCCTCCGCGCGTGGCGCGGTTCTCCGTCCTGGCGCAACTCACTTCGCCATCCGACCGCGAAATCTTCAGCAGCCTCACGCCTCGGGAAGCCACCGATTTCTTCTATGAAGCGGTTCGCAACGGACCAGCCGGCGTCATCGAGGACTACCGGACCACGGGCCGCGACTGGCGGTTTGCGCCGGCGGAGATCGCCGGTGAAGTGATCTTCTGGCATGGCGCCGAAGACAGACTCGCGCCGGTTTCCAACGTCCGTGCTCTTGCGGCCGAAATCCCGCGGGCGAGGCTCATCGTCGCGCCCGGCCGCGGGCATCTCCTGCTGTGGCGCGATCTGCCGGCGATTCTCCAAGTCATTTCGGCAGCACGGACCGAGGGATCCTGAGCGCCATCGAGCCGGCCACGGTCACGACATCGTAGCGCCCCTGATAGCCGATCAGCATGTGCGCCGCCCAGGGCTCCATCTTGTACTGGCCGGTGAGCCAATCCACCATGTCCGAAGTAGCGAGGCGCAGACTGCGGTCGAGCGAACTGGCAAACTCCGGCTGGCTCCCGACGCTGATGATGAACTGCGCCGTCTCGAGACGCGGGTTTTGCAGGTTTGCGCGCTTTCGGAGCTGCACAGTGAACGTGACATCCATGCTGGTTTCTATGCCTGTGCCCGTGGGTTCGCCGTCCGCCTGCAAGGCGTGGCCGTCGCCGATAAACAGCAGGGCGCCGGGATGGTAAACCGGCAGCAGCACAGTGGCCCCTTCGGCTACCCGGTTGTAATCCATGTTGCCGCCGTAGGGCCCGGAGATGGCCGAAGTGGGCCCGAACACGCCGGGGGCCGCCACGCCGGCGCAGCCGAGCATCGGCTTGGCGGGAAACTCCATCTTGTGGACCTTGCTCACCGGATCTTCCAGCCGCGCCACCTGCCTGTCAAGATCGATATGCCACTTGAGGATGTCATCGCGGTCCGGATAGACAGCGCCCCGCTTGAACGCGCGCGGATACAGCCCTTCCACCATTTCCGGATTCAGGGAAAACACGCCGAGCCGGTGACTCGTAAACCCGTAGTCGCGGTTTAGACGCATGCGGACAAAGGTGACCGCAACCGCGTCCCCCGGCTCGGCTCCAGTGATGTAGAACGGCCCGGTGAGGGGATTGGGGCGCTCGCCGGCCTTCTTTCCCGCCTGATCGTAGCCGCCGGCGTCCAGGGTTTTCGTGATCACCGTGTCTCCGGGCGCAATGCGCGCGAGCACGGGATTGCGGTGATCAAAGGAGTTGTAGTAGCGAGTGGCCTGAACCGTGTGCGTCTCCGCGCCCAGGCTCGAGGCAACGAGGAGCAGTGGCAAGAGCATGCAGACCACGCTACCAAAATCGGATGAGAACGAAATGCCGCGGCCACCCACTATCATGATTAGAATGGAACCGGCGCCGGCGGAACTCGGATTCGATCTCATGGAGCCGCTGCGCCGGCATTGGGGATATGAGGAGTTCCGGCCGCTCCAGGAGAGCATCATCCGCAGCATCCTCGCCGGCTCGGATGTGGCTGCGGTGATGCCGACCGGAGGCGGCAAATCGCTCTGCTATCAGCTTCCGGCTGTGGTTGCCGGAAACACGGCCGTGGTCATCTCGCCGCTCATCGCGCTGATGCATGACCAGGTGGCGCAGCTTTCTTTGATGGGTATTCCGGCGGCGGCGGTTCACAGCGGTGTTGCGTCCAATGAACAGCGGGACACCATGGAGCGGGCCCGCCTTGGAGAATACCGGCTGCTGTATCTGTCTCCGGAACGGTTGGCGCGCCAGCACACCGTAGACTGGCTGAAGGAGGTGCCGGTGGGCCTCTTCGCCATCGACGAAGCGCACTGCATTTCGGAGTGGGGTCATGAGTTCCGTCCGGAATACCGCCAACTGGGCAGGCTGCGGCAGGAGTTTCCGGACATTCCCATTGCCGCCTTCACCGCCAGCGCCACGCGGATGGTGCGGCACGACATCCTGCGGCAGTTGCAGTTGCGCTCTCCGCAGGCCTATATTCGCAGCTTCTACCGCCGGAACCTGCGCTACTACGTGCGGCTTTGCGACACGAAAACGCAGCGCGCGCTCTTGCTGCGAGCCCTGGCGGCGCACGCCGGCGAGAACGTCATCATCTACGCGCCCACCATCGCCGAAGTGGAAGATACCGTGGAATTGCTCCGCCAGAACGGCATTGCGGCTCTCCCCTATCACGGCCAGATGGAGGCAGCCTTGCGCAAGCGGAACCAGGAAGCCTGGATGAGCGAAGAGGTTCCGGTGATGGTGGGCACCATCGCGTTTGGGCTGGGCATCAACAAGGCGTCGGTGCGGGCGGTGATTCATCTCTCGCTACCGAAATCCATCGAGCAGTATTACCAGGAAGCCGGGCGCGCGGGGCGCGACGGCGAGCCCGCCGAGTGCATTCTGTTATGGCGCAAGCAGGACGCTGTACTCCTGCGCTTCTTCATCGAGAAACTCGAGGACAAAGCGGAGCAGGACCGTAGCTGGCGGCGCTACCGCGAGATCCGCGCTTTTGCCGAAAACGAAGTCTGCCGCCACCGCCAGTTCTGTTCCCATTTCGGCGAAACCCCGAAATGGGATCAGTGCGGGCATTGCGACATCTGCGGCTGGAAGCCCGCCTGGCTCGAAGCGGACCGCGCTTCGCTCCCGCTCGAACCGCACACCATCGAAGCCGATGCCGCTCTGCTTGCCTACCTGCGCGAATGGCGCCGCGCCATGGCGAGCGAATTGGCGATTGCGGCGTTCATTGTACTTCCCGATGCTTCCCTCGCCGACCTGGCGCGGAAAAAGCCGCGCACCCGCGAGGAGTTGCGCAACGTCCTCGGGATTGGGGAGCGCAAGGCGGAGATGTACGGAGCCTCGCTGCTCGAAGCCCTGGCGAATTACTCCTCCGCGGCGCCCCCTTCGTTCGCCCCGCCCCAACCTGCCCCTCCGCGGGAGCGCAAGCGCACTCCCGAAGCGGCATTCACCGTCATCGGCCTCCTGCGGGATGGCCTGGGAGCAGAGGAGATCGCCCGGCGCAAAGGCTTGAAACCGGGCACCATCTACAGTTGGGTGGAGGGCCTGCTCGAGGAGCGCAAGGTATCGTTCCCGGAAGGCTGGGTGGATCCGGAGCGCCGCAGGCAAATCGAAGCCGCCGCCGCCCAAACCGGTCTCGAACGCCTGCGCCCCATCAAAGATGCTCTGCCCGAGGATTTCACCTACGATGAGATTCGCATCGTCGTGGCGCACCTCCGCGGTTTGCAGGGCGTGGCGTAATCCCGCTATTCTTGGGGAATTCGTTCCATGGTGTACCGGATTGTTTCTTCCGTCCTCGCGTTTCTACTATTGGCGCCCGCCCAGCCGAAGTTCGTTCTGAGCGTTGACAACATCATGCGCGGACTGGGTCTCTACGGCTATCCGCCGCAGGCCGTGCGCTGGTCCGGCGATAGCCAGCGCGTGTATTTTCGTTGGAAGAAATACGACGAGCCGCTGCTCCAGGACTACTCCACCTACGTGGTGAACCGCGACGGATCCGGATTACGCAAACTGAACGAAGACGAGGCCAAGGAAGCGCCCCCGGTCCGTGGCGACGCCACACGCGAGTGGAGGCTGACCGTTTATGAAAGCGGCGGCGATATCTTTCTTTATGACAACCTGGCCGGGCGGCGCCAGCAGTTGACGAAAACCGCGGACGCGGAATCCGATCCGCATTTCACGCAGGACGAACAGCGCATCACCTTCGTGCGCGATGACAATCTGTTTGTCCTGTCGCCGCGCAACGGCGAGGTGATTCAACTCACGGACATCCGCAAAGGAGGCAAGGACGAGGACGAGAGCAAAGGGACCCCCAGCCAGGAGTTTCTGAAGTCCGAGGAAGCAAAGCTGTTCGACTACATTCGCGACAAGGAAAAGAAGGAGGCGGAAGAGAAGGCCAGAGCAAAGCGGCAGAACCCGCGCAAGCCGTTCCGCCTTAACGCCAGGCAATCCGTAAAGACGCTCCGTCTGTCCCCTGACGAATCCTATGTGCTCGCCTGGATCGAGGAGACCCGGGAAGGCGCGAAAAAAACAATTGTCCCGAGTTATGTTACGGAGAGCGGCTATACCTCGGACATTCCGTCGAGAACGGACGTGGGCGATCCCTCGAGGCGAGTCCTCGTGGCCTTTCTCGATGTCAAGACAGGGGAATCCAGGTGGCTCACTGACGGGATGAAAGACCGGGATGTGCAATGGGAATCCGGTCAATGGAGCGAAGACGGCTCCAGACTGGTGATGGAGGGCAGGGCAGCCGACAACAAGGATGTCTGGATTGCCGCCGTCGATCCCGTAACCGCGAAAACACGGCCGCTGGTGAATATGCATGACGATGCGTGGGTGGACGGACCTGCCGAATCGACATACGGATGGCTCAAGGACAACGAGCGGATTTACTTCACCTGGGAGCGCGACGGCTGGTCTCACCTCTACACCGTTCCGTTCGCCGGTGGAGAACCGAAGCAGCTTACCTCAGGCAAATGGGAAGTGCGCGGTGTGCAACTCACCAAAGACCGCTCCCGTTTCCTCCTCCAGACGAGCGAGGAAAGCCCCGGCGAAGACCACTTCTACCTGATGAGCACGGAAGGCGGCGAGCGAAGGAAACTCACAGCCATGCCGGGTGGTCACAAGGCCGTGCTTTCTCCCGACGGCGCAATGCTCGCCGACGTCTACTCCTACACAAACAAGCCGCCGGAACTCTACCTTGAGGATTTGCGCGGCAAGGCGGAAAAAGTGACCTCCTCGCCCGCGCCTGATTTCTTCTCCTACCCGTGGATGGACGTGCCCATCGTGCAAATCCCCGCGCGGGACGGCGCGAAGGTGCCTGCTCACCTCTACAAGCCCGCGAACTGGAAGAGTGGAGGGCCGCTGGTGATCTTCGTCCACGGCGCCGGATATCTTCAGAACGTGATGCGTGAGTGGTCCTACTACGGGCGGGAGTATATGTTTCATCACCTGCTGCGCGAGCGGGGCTATCTCGTGCTGGATCTGGATTACCGCGGCTCGGCAGGCTACGGGCGCGATTGGCGCACCGCAATCTACCGCCACATGGGCGGCAAGGATCTCGACGACCAGGTGGACGCGGTGAAATGGGCGGTGAAGCAATACGGCGCCGACCCGAAGCGTGTGGGCATCTACGGCGGCAGTTACGGAGGATTCATCACGCTGATGGCGATGTTCACACAGCCGGACTTCTTCGCCGCCGGCGCGAGCCTTCGCCCCGTCACCGATTGGGCGCATTACAACCACGAGTACACATCGAACATCCTCAACTTGCCGCAGAAGGACGCCGAAGCCTACCGGCTGTCCTCGCCCATCTATCACGCCGCCGGGCTCAAGGGCGCGCTGCTCATCTGTCACGGCATGGTGGACACCAATGTACATTTTCAGGATTCCGTCCGCCTCGTGCAGCGCCTCATCGAACTGCGAAAAGAGAACTGGGAATTGGCCGTCTACCCGGTGGAAAACCACGGGTTCGTCCAGCCTTCCTCATGGGCGGATGAATACAAGCGCATCCTGAAGCTGTTTGAGGAGAACTTGCGGCGTTAAAAATCGATCGAAGCGAGCACCTCGCTCGGGCGCTTGTCGAACGCCCTGCTAATGGCGAGGAAGCTCTCGATGCTCGGAAGGTGCGCGCCGCGTTCGATGGAACTGATTTGCGAAACGCTGAGCCCCGTCGATTGCGCCAGTTCTTTCAACGACCAGCCCCGTTCGGCGCGCAGCAGTTTGATGCGCTGTCCGAGCCGCTCGCGCAGCAGTTGCTGCGGCGTCTTTCCGAGCCCGAAGGCCTCGACGGCGCTTTTCAGAGTCTGCCGCAGTTGGGCGAGCGTGAACGGTTTCGGCAGGTAATCGAACACCTTCATCCGGAAGGTATTGCGCATGTCCTCGAGCGAAGGATAGCCGGTGACGATGATGACGCACAGCGCCGGCCAGCGCGCCAGAAGCTGCTCCACCACTTTATCGCCGCGAATCTCGCCCATCTTCATATCGAGAAGCACGATGTCCGGCAAGCGCTGCTCGCAGGCGGCGAACAACCGCTCGGGGCTGGCGAAAGCTTTCACCGTGTAGGCGCCTTCATCAACGAGCAGATCCTCGATATACGTACGGAAGTCCGGATCGTCATCGAGTACGGCGACACTGGTCTTGTCAAGCATGAGGCAGTTTCACCTCCAGGCGCGCTCCTCCTCCGGGGCGGTTCGAGGCCTTGATAGACCCGCCGTGCTGGCGAATGATCCCGTCCGATACCGTAAGGCCGAGACCGGTGCCCTTGGCATCGAGCCGCGTGGTGACAAAAGCCTCGAAGATGCCCGGCAGCACATCCGCCGGTATCCCGGCGCCGTCGTCTTCCACCGCGATGAGCACCCAGTTCTTCCCGCCTTCCTCCACTAACTGCGCTGTCACGGTGATCGAACCGGACGGACCCACCGCGTTCAAGGCATTGCGCAGTAGATTGACGAATACCTGGATCAGCCGGTCTGTGTTCCCCACCACGCGATGCTCTTCCCGAACCAGGTTACTGAAGTGGATTCCAGCCGCTTTGTCATCGATGGCCAGCAGGTTCCAGGCCTCGTCCACAACAGGTCGAATCGAGACCGGCTCCACTTCCTGACGGCGGACGCGGGCGAAGTCGACCAGCGACTCGCTGATGCGCCGCATCCGCTGGGTGACTCGCAGCATCCTCGCCAGACGGTCACGGGCCTGCTTCTCCGGCGCCGTCTCCAACAGCTTTTCGATGGAGCCATGGAGCACGGTCAGCGGCGTATTGATTTCGTGCGCCACGCTGGCGCTGAGCATTCCGATGCTCGCCAGGCGATCCTGATCCTCGAGGTGCTTCTTGGCCGCCTCGAGCATTTCGTTCTTCGCGCGCAGGTCTTCGAGCGCGCGCGCAAGGTCGTCCTCGTGCCGGCGCAACTCCCCGACTGTGGCGTTTCTCGAGCGCATGATCTGTCCGATTTCATCGTCCAGAATCTCCTCGTCTCGAATCAACTCATGCGCGCGGTCGTCTTCCTGCGTCGCCCGGTCCGCGCGCAGCATCACTTTGATCGGACGGTATACGTACTGCGGCATGATCAGGAACTCGAGCGTCAATACGGCCAGCACATAGATGGCTCCCAGGACAATGAACAGTGTCCGCTTGGCGCGGTCGATCATCTCCCGGTAGAACTTGTCCGGCGTTCGCAGCCGCCGGTATATTCCTTCCCCCGCCACTTTGCGCCAGGCAAAATCGCTTTGCGCCGCATTCCTCCAGATGAGACCCGGGTTCGCGTCCAGCCACTCCCGAATCGCGGGCGGAATGCGCAATTCATCCGCGGTGCCTTCGCGGAAATTGTAGAGTTCGGTCCCCGGCAATTTGGGCAGCGGCCGGTCATCGGAGAAGATCTGAATCAGTAGGCTGTTCTCACGCAACCGCGCGCTCGCCACCCGCTCTTCGAACAATGGAATGAGCGAAAAATAGGCCGCACAGGCGAGGATCAGGAAGAAGATGTTGTGAAGCACGATCAGCTTCGGGCGCACCTTCAGGTCGCCGAACAGACGGCCCAAACCGCGTGGAGCCCGATGCGGATCAGTCTTTGCCAAGCCTCCCATTGTAAGCTAGTGGGATTGCATGTTTATTTACGCCTGCACGATCTTTCTCAGTGCATTTTTGTTGTTTCAGGTTCAACCGGTGATCGCCCGGATGATTCTTCCCTGGTTCGGTGGTTCAGCCGCGGTTTGGACGACCTGCATGCTGTTCTTCCAAACCGTGCTGCTGCTGGGCTACCTCTATGTGTATTGGACCGTGAAGTACCTCCATCCCAAGCGCCATGCCTATCTGCACATGGGGCTGCTCGCGGCAAGCGCACTCCTGCTGCCGATCACGCCCGCGGCCAAATGGAAGCCCCTGGGCGGAGCCAATCCATCCATCGCGATCCTGCTGCTGCTGGCCGCCTGCGTGGGAGCGCAGTATTTTTTGTTGTCCACCACCAGTCCACTGCTGCAATCGTGGTACTCGCGCACCGGAAAGGGCGTGCTGCCCTACAGGCTGTTCGCGCTCTCCAATTTCGGATCGATGCTGGCGCTCATCAGCTATCCGGTGGTTGTGGAGCCGTACTTGAGTTCCAGCCGTCAGGGAACGGTCTGGTCGTTCGCCTACGTCGCATTCGCCGCGCTCTGCGCCTTTACCGCGTTCGTCACCACACGCCGCATCGTATGGGACCATCCGCTTGAAACAGCGCCCGAGGAAGACGCGGGCGATCCGCCCGGAGGCTGGACGCTGGCTTTGTGGGTGGCGCTGGCGGCATGCCCCTCCGCGCTGCTGCTGGCGGTCACGAATCACCTCACCCAGGATGTCGCCTCCATCCCGTTCCTCTGGATTGTGCCGCTGGTTCTCTACCTTCTGTCCTTCATCTTGTGCTTCGATGCCGACGGTTGGTACATCCGGCCGCTGTTTGTGTTCCTGCTGGTTCCGGCTTTGGCTTCCATGGCCTACCTCTTGCATACGGGAACCGAAGACGTGCACATGAAGGTGCTGTTAGGTATTTTTTCGGGGGCCTTCTTTGTATGCTGCATGGTGTGCCACGGGGAACTGGTGAAGCGGAAGCCGCATCCCCGGTACCTCACCTCGTTCTACCTCATGCTGTCTGTTGGCGGAGCGCTCGGGGGATTGTTCGTCGGGCTGATCGCGCCCTACGTCTTCATCTCGTATTTCGAATTCCCCATCTCGCTGGTGCTGTGCGGCACTCTTGCCATTGTGGTGCTGGTCACCGACAGGCACTCGCGGTTCTACCGGCAATGGACTTCGTGGACGATCACGCTCATGGTGACCGGAGTCCTGCTCTTGAGCGTGTTTCTCGGCGGCACGGTGAGGCGGAACATCCACGATTACAAGATCGTGGAGAGGAATTTCTACGGTTCGTTGCGCGTGCGGGAGACGGGGAAACCGGACGAGTGGACCGCCTACCGGACCCTGTTGCACGGAGCCATCAATCACGGCGAGGAATGGACCAACCCGAAGCGGCGGCTCGACCCGCTCACCTATTACTGCCCGGCAAGCGGCGTGGGCCGCGCCATCCGCACCCGGGAACCCGGCCAGCCGCAGAAGGTTGGAGTGTTCGGCTTGGGCGCAGGCAGCATTGCCGGTTTCGCGCGCTGGGGAGATTATTACAAGTTTTACGAGATCAACCCGCTCGTGTTGCGCCTGGCAAAGTCGGAGTTCTACTACATCACCTCCGCCCCGGCGAAGGTGGATGTGGTGCTGGGCGACGCCCGCCTTTCCCTCGAGCGGGAGCCTCAACAGAACTTCGACGTATTGGCGATTGATTGCTTCTCTGGAGATTCCATCCCCGTTCACCTGCTGACGCGGCAGGCTTTCGAATTATATTTCCGGAACCTCAAGCCGCAAGGCATTCTGGCCGTGCATGTTTCGAACCGGTACCTGGAACTGGAGCCGGTCGTGGAAAGGATTGCGACGGCCATGGGGAAGGCCACGTTCGACGTGGAGAGCGACGAAGACGACGAAGGCAACTGCTTCGGCTCCACCTGGGTTCTGGTGGCCTCGAGTCCGCGCGTGTTCGGACACAAGGTCTTCCAAGGTGTGGGCAAGCCGGTGGAGGCGGCGCTCCGGGTACGGGTGTGGACCGATGATTACTCGAGTCTGCTGAGCGTGCTCAAGTAGGCAAACACGGCGCCGGCCGCTGTCATGGCTGATAGAATGGAAGGTTTTGTTGCAACCATTCGAGATCGGAGCCTAAAGAGTGAATTTTCTTCTGCGTCTTTTCAGTTTCCTGTTCCACTTGCCGCTGACTCTGTTCTTCCTCGGCCTGGGATCGTTCGCGTTGCTTGAAGGGGCCTATGATCTGAATCTGCCCATGCTTCCATGGACCGGCCGCAGTCTCACGTTCTGGGTCTTCGGGCTGAGTTTGGCCGGCCTGCTCTCGATCTATCTGGCGTTGCGCAAGAAGGCGCGCATGCTGTTTGTCCTGTACGCGCTGACGGTGTTCGGGTTGGCTATCTACTGGGTATTCTTTTCCACTTACCGGTTTGACGGCGCCTCCGAGTTCCGATGGGCGCTGGTTTTTGTGGCGGCGGCGCTGGTGGCGGCCCTGGGCGCGATGTCCCACGCCCGCCACTCGAGTTAAGCTGCAATTCTCACTGGCACTTCTGAATACTGCGGCTGGCGCTCGCTCCCGCCGAGTTGCGAATGATCGCGTTACCCTGTCCAAGGCTCTGCGCATTCCCCTGCGTGAGCCGGTAGGGCGCTCGGATGCGGAACGTCCCTCCCGTACGCACCGAGATGTCGCTCGAAAAATACTCGTTGGAACTGCCCGTGAGATCCACCTTGTAAGTGTTCGCGCCGAATGTCACATCGGCCGTGGTGAGATCGCGGGTGGTCGAGTAGCCCGAGATGTCGAGATCAAATCCGCTATCGTTGGGCGCGTAGCAAACGTTGGTGAGCACCGGAACCGACCGGTTGACGCGAGTCACCGCGGCTGCCTGGCGCGTGAAGTCCACACCGGCGGCCTGGAACCTCGAGGCAGTCACGGTAATGGTGCTGGCCACGGTCCCGGTCGCGCTCAACTGCAAGGGGACGGATCGGGCGCCGGCAGCGATAGTGAACGGCATGGTCAACTGGCCGTTGGTGAAGTGAACCGCGGGATCGGCCCTGTTCACCTCGGCTGTCGCGTTGTCCGTATTGGGAGCCACCGCCAGCGCGGCCTCGCCATTGAGAGGCAGCGGATAGGCGGAGGCCAGTTCCACCGCGAAACTGGGACCGGCCGACGCCGGTTGCAGCGTTGCCGGCAGACCCGTGATCTTGATATCCGGCAAGTCCGGCAGGTCCACCACCAGCGCGCAGATGAGGGAACTCGTCTGCTCTCGCCGGTCACGAACGGTCAGTTCCACGGGAAATACTCCTGCCTCGGTGGGCTTACCGGTCAGAACGCCGTTCGGCAGCAGCCGGACGCCTTGCGGCAGGTCTCCCCGCAGAGAAAACGCGTACGGCTCCACTCCTCCCGCGGCGCCGAGCTGATAAGAGTAATCCGCGCCCATGGCGGCAGTCGGCAGCGGACAACCCGCGGTCAGGCGGAGCGTTTGCGGCAGAACCGAAAGTTCGCAACTCCGCGTGGTGTAAACTCCCGTGACGTCCGTGGCGCGCAGCGAAATGCGGTAGTTGCCGGGATTATCGAGTGTGCCGCTGAGGAAGCCGTCCGGGGACAGACGCAGACCCTGTGGAAGCGGAGCGGCCGCATTCCAAAAATAGGGCTCGGCGCCGCCGCTGGCGAACATGCGCTGTGAGTAGGGCTCGCCCGCATAGGCGTTTGGCAGAGGGCAGGAGGTAATCCCGTTGGCGGCCTGCAATACACTCAGGCTGCAGGGCACAGCCGCCGCGTGGCCGGAGCGGTCATTCACCCGCAACCGGAACTGCGAGTTCCCCCCCGCAAGCGGCACTCCGGAGAGTGTGCCATCCTGGCCCAGGCGCAGACCAGCCGGTAAAGTGCCGGTCACCGACCACGCGTAAGGACCGTTGCCCCCCGCTGCGCTCAACTTCTGCGAATAACTGAGGCCTGCCGTGGCGGCGGGAAGCGGACAGGCACTGGTGATCGACACTTCCGGGAACACGATCGGCACGCCGCACGCCAACTGCGCCGTGTTGCCCCGGCTGTCGTCAACCTGCACCGTAAACGGCCACCATTCAGGTACTCGTGGAATGCCGTTGAGACGGCCGTCCGCTGTCAGCGACAGTCCGGTGGGTAGGGCTCCAATGGCGGACCAGCGGTAGGGGGGAAAGCCGCCCTGCGCCGAGAAGATGTGTTCGTAGGGCACCCCTCCGGTTCCTTGCGGCAGCGGACAAAGGCCGCGCACGCTGAGTTCGGAGGGAACCACGGAAAGCTGGAACCTCTTGACGGCGGGAACCGCCCGGTCCGTGCCTTCACTGTGAGCGACTACCTGAAACCGGTAGTTGCCCGGGAAAACCGGTGTGCCGGAGAGGGTTCCGTTCGGGTTGAGAACCAGGCCGGGAACACCGTAGGACTGGTAGAAATCGAAGCGGATCGGATTGGTGGAGCCTTCCGCGCTCAGCCGCGCCGTATAGCGCGCGCCCGCTCCGGTGGAGGGCAGCGCCGTGTTGGTGGTGATCGAGATCGACGGCGGATCCACCGTGAGAGCGCAGCGCCGCGAAACCGTCACATCGCCGTCTTCATCGGTGGCCGACACATTCACCGTAAAGGCGAACTGCCCAGGCGAAGGAGGAGTGCCGCTCAACTTCCCGGATCCGCTCATGGTCAAGCTCGGGAGCGCGGCATCCGGGTCGGCTGTAACGGACCAGCGGTAAGGCGGCTTGCTGCCTGCCGCGTCAAACTGGAACGAGTAGGGACGCCCCGCCGAAGCGTTGGGAATGGGACACCCGGTGGTAATGCTCAGAGCGGGAATCACCGTGCCGCCGCGGGCGCGGTACATCCACCGGCCGTTCCTTACAGCGGCTGCGGATCCGGGAGTGTGGCCATAGGCTAAGCTGTTGGGCCCGTTGTCCAGGAACGCCCCCGGCACCAGCGAGCCGGGAACTTGATAGGAAGTGCCCGGCTGGCCCGATCCATTCGACCATCCGGCCGAAGCCGAGACGTTGCCGAATCCGTTCACCCCGCCGCTGGCATCCCCTGTCTCCCAAAGAATGCGCTCATAGTTGAATTCAATATCGAAATTGCCGTCGCCCGTGTCCGGCCGCTCGATCAGCACCACCTGGAAACGGTTCAGCTTGTCATCATGGTTGGCGAAGTAGCCGACATTCACGTAGTTGGCGGCGAAAGCTTTGTGCCCGTTGACGGAATCGCGGCCGTACGTCACCAGGTTCGACCCCGCCCCCCGCGTATCCACATCGGCGAAGAACGGCGCAATGATCTCGCGATTCACGCCATTCAATCCAAAAGGAGTGTACGTGGGCAGCGGCGCATCGAATGTCAGGTTGCCATTGTTGTTCACAAACACCGCCGTACGCAGTCTGCCGAAGAAATTCAGCGTCCAGCCGAGCGATTCGAGCGGCGCCGAGCCGTCATCGTTGCGGGGAATCGATCTTTCATAAAAGCCCGGATTCGTGCGGATTTGCGCCGGAGCCAACTGCGGCAGCCCGGCCGTCAGAACAGCGAGGAATGCGCTGCGGAGTCTCATTGGTTCCCCCTCTTGAGAACGGCGGCGAGACGAGGAGCCGCCGCGTCCCCGTCCGCAAGCCAGATGCCGGCGGATGCATCACGGTTGAGTTGGAAGACCGCGTTGCCTTCGGTACGCCAGACTCCCTGCGCTTCGATGCCCGTCAGATCCAGGCGAACGGCCGCATGTGTATCCCGGTTGAGAAGCAGCAAAGCGTGGTCCTCGAGCAGTATGGCCGCTGTCCGCTCATCGGCGGAGAGGGCAAATGCAAGCGGCTTCACGATTCCCTCGGCTGCCTCTTCTTCCGGCTCCCCGGCCTGCGCCTTGCGGAACAACACCACCCGGCCCCCATCCGCGTCGAGGCTGAGCAGGTCCTGACTGCTGCGCAAGAACGCAGCGCCCCGGAATCCCGTTCCCAATGCTTCCGCTGTATCCTCGGAAAGACGCCACAGTTCCCCGGCAACCAGCCCGATGGCTGCATTGCCGTCATCGGACACGGTGAATTCCGCGCCCTCTCCCGGCAGATCCGCGGCAAAGGAATGAATATGATTCGGATTGTCCGGCATTCCTCCGTATACCTCCAGGCGGCTGCCGGTATAGATGGCCGCTGCGCTGCCGGACGGACTGAAGAACACGCTGCCTACAGGCAGGTCAGTGGGCGCGGCCACGCCCGTTCCCCCATCCAGCCGGACCAGCAGCATTTGACCTTCTCTTACCCCCAACCCATATCTCCGGTTGGGAGCGATCGTGATCCAGTCGATAGGAGCGCCAATTTGTACCGTCCCTCCCAAGAGCGCGGCGCCGGGTACGCCATCGACACTCACCAGCGACTTGGACTGCTGGTCGAATACGTAGCCGAGCGTGGGCGCCGAGAGTTCCACCGAAGCGATCTGAGCTCCGGCCAGAACGGGCGCCGCAAAGATCCACAAGTACCGTTTCATGTCACCGTCCCTGGCAGTCGAGGCAGAATGAGCCTATGGAAGTTGCCACAGAAGGAGAATCGGTAGAGGGGCTTGGAGAGTTTAGCGGGGGAATTGCTTAGCCGTCCTACAAGGCTTCCGTCCAGAGGTAAGGCATTCCCATTAGCCCTGTCCCGGCACAATCTCTTCCGGTACCCGCGCAAAGATCGCCGAAGCCGTCTCCCGCAACCGCTCCGCTGTCCGCTCCACCTGTTCGATGGGAATCTGCGTCACCGTTCCCGATACGGAGAGCGCCGCCACGAATCCTTTGCCCGGTTGCAAGACAGGCACCGCTACGCACCGCACTGCCAGTTCCTCTTCTTCATCATCCAGAGCGTAGCCATGCTGCCTGACGCGTTCCACCTCGCGCTGCAATTGCTTGGGTGTGGTGATGGTGTTACGCGTATAGCGGATGTAGACCTGCTTGGCCAGCAGGCGCTCGAGAAGTTCCGGCGGGCCGAACGCCAGGATCACCTTCCCGACGCCGGTACAGTGAAGGTCCATGCGGCGGCCGATATAGGTGTCGATCTTGAGCAGGCCCGGCGCCTCCACCTTCTGGATATAGACCCCTTGGTCCCCGTCTGGTACAGCCAGATGAGCAGGAAGGTGGAGTTGATCGACAAGGACCCGCATATAAGGCAGCGCCACTTCCGAGACCGAGAGGTTCTTCATCATCCCTTGTCCCAGCCCGTAGGCTCGCAGGCCGAGCGTGTACTTCAATGACTCCGGCTTCTTCTGCACGTAACCCATCCGCTCCAGAGTGAGCATGATGACGTGCGTGGAGCTTTTCGGGATGTTCAGCTTGCGGCTGAGTTCGGAAATGTTCAGCCCGCGGCGCGAGTTGTCCAGGCACTCTAAAATCAGCAGGGCGCGTCCGACTGCGGACGCATGGGGCGTGTCGCTCATGAGGATACTTCCATCCAGTATTCTGAACATATCGCGCTTCCGCGCACAAACTCAACTATCACACCGTCCAGAATTTCGAACAGCAGCTTGACCTATCCCTACACCGCCCTTACCCTGAAATGTCCACGCTGGGTGTCGTGCATATTTCCACGGTGTTGCCGGTTCTGCCGCCTGTGCTGGAATGCAACCCGGTGCGAAACACCCGGGGTGCTACAGTAAACGGATGCCGCGATTTTCGCAGGCGTCCGAATGTCTTAGAGGTGAAGGAATGCAATCTTTGAGCGGATCCACGCCGAACGAGAGCGAAAACAACCGGGGCTGGGATATCGAAGCGTGCAAGTTTGCCGAGGAGCACTTGTACACCGCCGTGGTGTCCGATTCACTCGATCAGCTCGGCGTTCGCCACCAGGCCATGCGCGAGTATTTGCGGCCCGTGCACGGGAAGTGCAGGTTTGCCGGGTGGGCGCGCACCATCTCCTGCTCCGACGTCTACCACTTTACGGATGATCCCTACGCGGTGGAAATCGAAGCCGTGGACAGCCTGCTGCCGGGTGAAGTGGCTGTCGTGGGAACGCAGAAGTCCCTGCGCAACGCTCCTTGGGGCGAGCTGTTATCCACGGCTGCCAGGGCGCGCGGAGCCAGGGGAGCGGTGGTGGACGGACTGGTGCGCGACGTGAGGAAAATCGAGGAACTCGGCTTCCCTGTTTTCGCCGCCGGCATCAAGCCCGTCGATTCCATGGGCCGCGGCCTCGTCACCGCCTACAACGTGCCGGTGGAATGCGGAGAGGTGATTGTCCATCCCGGCGACTTCGTCTTCGCCGATTACGACGGAGTGGTGGTCATTCCATCCAGGATAGTGAAGGAGGTTCTCGAACTCGCCGCCGAAAAGGTAAGGCGGGAAGACAACTCACGCCAGGAATTATTCGAGGGCGCCTATCTGAGGGACGTCTTTCAGAAATACGGGGTGCTCTAGCGTGGGTATCCTTCGCAAACCGGCCCGCTACCGCGCGGAATGAAGCATCTTCCATTCACGCCCCGGATGCTCGGTCCGGAAGTGCACCAGCCGCCCGTGTTCCACTTCGGTCACGTAACAGGTGCGCCCGTCCGGTCCTCCAAAGCAGAGGTTGGTCGGATTCGCCCCCAGCACATTCACCTCTTTCAGCACTTTTCCCTGGGGGGAGACAACCGCCACCGTTCCTTTGCCGTGGCGGGTGATGTAGAGGTTGCCTTCCACATCACAGCGCATGCCGTCCATGCCAAAATCTGGAAATTGAATCAGCAGCCGTTTGTTGGCCAGCGAGCCATCAGGCTGGATGTCAAAGGCCCAGACGTTGCGCTGCACGGTTTCGTTCACATAGAGCGTACGCTCGTCAGGGCTCACTTCAATCCCGTTCGTGGTGCCCATGTCCGCCGCAACCCGTTTCACCCGGCCTTTGCGGTCGATTCGCCAGACCTGCCCCGTGGAGGCCTTCCAGTTCGGGTCCGACGCCCACAACGTCCCGTCGCGGCTGATGGCGATGTCGTTCGGCTGGTTCATCGACCCCTCGTGCGCCAGCACTTCGATCTTCCGCGTCTTCGGATCGAGGCGCAGGATGTTGTGCCCCGTGTGGTCGGCAATGAACATGATCCCGGCGCGGTTGAAGCGAATTCCGTTGCCGAGACTGCCTTCCGGCATCTCGACGTAGACCTCGCCTTTGCCGTCAGGCGTCACGCGGCCGATGGTCGGCTTGCGCGCGAAACTGACCGCGTACACGTTGCCCGCGCGATCACACGCGGGCCCTTCAATCTCCTTCGTAAAACTGTGGGGCGCCGTAAACGGCGTGGCGAGGAAAAGCACTTCGGCTGCCATGGCAAGAGTGAGCATCTGATTCAGCATAGTGGATGGGGGGTGGGGAATGGGAGTACGGCTTCATAGCAGGCTGGGACCGGAGTGGGTCCTCATTGGGTTCCTCTGGTTCTGCTACATGTTGAACCACGCGGACCGGCAGGTGGTCTACACGCTCTTCCCTGCCTTGCAGAAAGACCTTGTCATTTCGAATGCCGCGCTGGGGCTGACCGGTGCGCTGTTCCTGTGGGTCTACGGACTGGTTTCGCCTCTATCCGGCGCGCTCGGCGATCGTTGGCCCAAGACAAAGCTGGTAGTGGGCAGCCTCGCCATTTGGAGCACCTTCACCATCTTCACCGGATTCGCGCCGGGCGTCGTCTATCTGCTCACTTGCCGCGCGCTGTTAGGCATCTCGGAATCCGTGTTCATGCCCGCCGCCTACGGCCTGATGGCCAATGCCCACCCTCCGGAATCACGCTCCAAGGCCATCGCCATCTTCGGCACCAGCCAGCTAGTGGGAGTGGCGCTCGGCGGCTCCCTCAGCGGCTACGTCGCTGAACAACTTCACTGGCGCGTGTCGTTCTGGATGCTCGGAGCCGTCGGCGTGCTGTTCGCCATCCCTCTCTCCATGTTTTTCCGCACCATTCCCGCATCGTTTCATGGCTCAGGCGTAAGCGACGCCGCCGCGGCATTTCGCGGATTCCTGTCGCTGTTCCGCATCCCTTCGCTTGGCGTGGTAACGTTCTTCGTCTCCATCGCCACCTTCGGCCTCTACCTGGTCTACACCTGGCTGCCCACGTTCCTTTACGACAAGTTCTCCCTCGGCCTCGCCCACGCGGGTTTCGAAGCGAGCGTCTACCCGCAAATCGGCAGCGCTCTCGGATTGCTCGTGGGCGGCATGGCGGCGGACATCTATTACCGGCGCAACCACGCCGCCCGGTTCTGGGTAATCCTCACAGCCTGCTTCGGAGCCGCTCCCTGCATCTTCTTGATCGGCTACAGCCCCACGCTCGAAGCGACACGCCTTGCCTCCATCGGCTTCGGCTTCTTCTCGGGGTTCATCGCCGGCAATCAGGCCGCCGCGGCCTTCGACGTCGTTCCCGCCTCCCTGCGAGCATCCACAGTCGGCGTATTGAATCTGCTGGGGGCCACCATTTCGGGCTTCGCCCCATTCCTCGGAGGACTCGCGCGGCAGACCGTCGGAGTAGACCGGTTGATGACGCTGGCGGCAGTGATGTACGCCGTCACCGGCTTCGTCGTCCTCTACGGAATCCTGGTCCCATTTGCGCGCGATCACAAGCGAGTCCAGGAATCGTTGAACCAGTAAAGATCTCAAGGATTCTGGCCCGGGAGCTCAAAATATCGCTCGCGGGGGATGTCGGCCGTCTTCAGGATGTTCTTGATGATGAATACCGGCACGGATGCGTACCTGGGAATAACCACGGGCCGGACGACGCCAGGTTTGGTGAACACCATGTGGTCGCCTTCGATGCGGACGCAAACGAAGGCCCTCGGCCTCAAACACTTTGACGAGGTGCTTATGCGAAACGGGGCTAAGCTTTGGCATGCGTCAGCGGCAACGGCAAGGACATTCGCTGCACGCTGATGTACTTCGGGCTCTCGATTTTGGCCTTGCGCCTGGTATAGCCAGCCTCCTGGAGGATCTGCTCCAGCGTGCCCATCTTCTCAGCCTCTTCCAGGAACAGACGCACTGCCTCTTTAAGGTTCTTGACAGCCTTCTCCTTCGTACGGCCACAAGACGCCACGTCCAGTTCCAGGGCGTGGGCTACGAAGGTGCGCCCCTCCTTAAAAATGCGGGTGGTGAATTGAATCTCCATGGTCCCAAGGGTTTAGTGCTCTTGCCCTGGAAGTATAGCATCCCAGGTGCAGTCTGAACTCACCCGCCGCGCTTAGGAGTCTTTGAACCAGTAAAACAGCTCATACTCGGTATTCCCTGATCACGTCCCAATTGAGATGCACGCCCAGCCCCGGACCATCGGGCGCATAGAGATACCCGCCCTCGATCCGCAAGGGTTCCGCAACGATATCCTTCACATATCGCAGCGGTCCAAACGTCTCAAAGGCATGCGGAAGATGCGGCAGGGCGACCCCCAGGTGCGCGCAGGCCGCTGTGCCGATGCCCATCTCGGCCTGGCTGCCGAGGATGCACGGGATTCCCAGCGAACCGGCAAAGCTGAAAATCGCCGCCGCCTCCCTTGGTCCGCCCGCCTCGGCAACGTAGATGTTGAAAACATCGGCAGCATGCGCCGCGGCAAGATCGAAAGCATCGCGCAAGGAGCGGCAGCTTTCATCCGCCATCACCGGAACCGGGCTCCCTTCGCGTACGCGCCGCAGCAGATCGAGATTCCTGGGAACGGGCTGCTCCACCCACGCAATGCGCGCCACCTTGGCGAAGGCGTGGATGGCTTCCAGTGCCTCCTCCGCGCTTTGCCAGGCTCCGTTGGCATCCAGCCGCAAGGGCAGATCTCCCGCCGCTTGCGCCACTGCCCGGACGGCGTCCAGGTCATCCTCCAACCGGCGTCCCACCTTGAGCTTGATGGCGGAAAAACCCTCCCGCACCGCCCAGGCGGCGTCCTCCGCCATTTCCTCGGGAGCTTTCTGATAGATGCCCCAGGCAAGCGGAATCCGCTCCCGCACGCGCCCTCCCAATAGCTGCCAGGCGGGAATGGAGTAGCACTTGCCCGCCACGTCGAGCAACGCCATGGCGATTGCCGCGCGCAGGTAGCAGGCGCCTTCCACGCCTTCCAGCAAGGCATCGGCGCGGGCCAGCACCCGCCCGCCGGCAAGCGCGTCCTCGCCGGGCAGTTCCGGCACGATGCGCGTGGAAGCGGCTTGGCATAACGGATGGCCGATTCGGGGAAAAGTAATGGAAATCTCGCCCACACCCTCGACCCCCGCGGCAGTCTCGATGCGGATCACCCCGAATTCCGATGCGCTTACAGGATCGCCCGGATTCAGCCCGGAGCGCACCACCTCTTTTCGAGGCGCGCGAATCGGAATCACCTCCACCTTCTCAATTCGGGTGTTTCTCAATCCATCCAATATACTGCACGCCTTCTCACAATCGGCATTTCGCTGTGCGATACTTTGAAACTCGATGCAGCGAATTGCGCGGGATAGACTGACCCCGGTTTTCGACCGCCGCCTTCCCCCCGTTGCGCGAGTGGCCCAACAGGAAGTCTTCCTCGTCGAGACCGAGGATTCGCGCGGCGGACGCACGCGCGTCCCCGAGCACACCACGCCGGAGTACCTCCTGGAAATGCGCCGGAAAGGCTATCACGGCAACCCGGTCACCGGCCCCATCTACATCGAAGGAGCAATGCCCGGCGACGCCCTGGCCGTTCAAATCCTCGAGCAGACCTGCGATTCGCTCGGCTACATGGGCTACTGGCCGTTCCTGTTTCACCTCGAGGATTACTTCCCCCGCCCGAACACGACCCTGGTGGAAATTCGCGGCGGCCACGTGCTGTTCGCCGACGACATCCGTATCCCCGTCCGCCCGGTAATCGGCACCATCGGCGTCGCTCCCGCGCTCGAGGCGATCGCCTCCGGCAGCATGGGACGCCACTGCGGCAATGTCGACGTTCAGGAAATGGCAGCCGGCAGCACGGTCTATCTTCCCGTCTTCGTGGAAGGAGCCTTGCTCTGCCTCGGGGATTGCCACGCCATCCAGAGCGATGGCGAAATCGGCAGCGTCGAAATGCGCAGCGAGGTCACCTTGCGCTGCGAAGTGATCCCCGGCGGCGCCGCCTCCATGACCTGGCCGCGCATCGAAACCGCCGGTTCGCTGGTTACCGTGGGCATCGCCACCCCGCTCGAAGAAGCCGCGCGCCAGGCTCTCCGGGAGATGCTCGTCTGGATCGAAGAGCGGACGGGCATGAGCCGCCACGAAGCCTATCTGCTGGCCGGTTGCGTCGGCGATTGGCGTCCCGGCCAGGTTCAAATACCGAACTATTCCATGCGTTGTATCTTCCCCAAACAATACCTACGGAGCAGACCATGAAACCCTGGGCTTATGTGAGCGATGAGATGTATGTGGCTCTGGCTGGCGTCGACGCCGAGTTTCAATCGCTGAAGTCGGGAGAAGTGACCGTCTTGCGATCCTCCCCGCGCGGCGCTTTCTATGGCAGCCTGCGCCCAGGCCCCTACCGCGTCGTCCTGTCCAAGGCGGGCTACGGAGCCAAGACCTCAACGGTGGAGTTGAAGGAGGAACAGCCGGTCCAGTTCCGGCTCCTCGCCGACGGCCTCATCGGTTACATGTACCCGAAATGGGCCCGATCCGGCGAACTGTGCGAATACCGCATTCATTCCGTCGAGCAGTACCAGCTCACCCTCTGGCGCTACGGCTGGAAAAAGGAATATGTGCAAATGATCGGATGGGTGGATGAGCATGGCCCGCAGGCAAACCGCCAAATCCTCCCGGACGGCGATTTCACTCAAACCGGCGTGCGCTGGAACAACGACGGCTACCCGGCCGCCCCGGTCATCCCCGCCCCCGATCGTTCCGGCTTGTACTATCTGCGTGCCAAAACCCCTTCCGGACAGGTGTTTTCGTTCCCCTGGGTGGTGGCGCCCGCTTCGCCCCGCGCGCGCATCGCCGTCCTTGCCTCCACCAACACGTGGAACGCTTACAACAACTTCGGCGGCCGCAGCAATTACGTGAATTCCGACCATCTCCCGGATTGTCCGGTGGTCAATTCCCGCCAGGATCTCTCCCGCTACCGCAAGGACCTGCCCTTCGGCACCTGGCGCCACCGTGACGACGAATTCTCCCCCCTCTCCTTTGACCGCCCGGAACCGAACAACCACATCTTCGACGACTTCGAAGTCACTGACCCTGTTCAGGGCCGCGTACAGTGCGGCCAGGCGCCCGGCGAGTGGCGGCTCTACGGCTGGCTCGAGCGCGAAGGCTTCGATTACGACCTCTATGCCGAGGCGCAACTGCACGACGGCACGCTGCCCCTTGAAGCCTACAGCGTGCTGATCCTCGCCGTGCATCCCGAGTACTGGACGCGTGAGATGTACCTGCGCCTGAAGGAATGGGTGTTCCAAAAAGGCGGCCGCTTGATGTACCTGGGCGGCAACGGCCTCAACTGCGAGGTGCTCCTGAATCCCGATGGGACCATGCGGTGCCTGAGCAGCCTTTACAGCCGCCACGGCGAACTGGGCGGTCTGTCGGAGGACGGAACCATCGAGTACGAAAGCCGCATGCACCGCAGGCTCGAATCGGAAGCCAATCTGCTGGGAGTGGTCTGTTCGGAGACCGGAATCATGACCTCGGCCCCCTACCGCGTCCTCGATGGGTCGCATTGGATCTTCGAGGGAACGGGCCTTCGCAACGGGGACCTGTTCGGAGCCGAGACGCTGCATGAACGCGTCCCCGGCGGCGCATCGGGCCATGAAACAGATAAGCGAAGCGCCTCCTCGCCCCCCAATACCCTCCTGCTGGCGAAGGGCACGAACCCCGATGAGGGCGGCTCGGAAATCGTTTATCACGAGCCGGCAGGCGGCGGCGCGGTCTTCTCGGTAGGCTCCATCACCTGGGTCTCCGCCCTGTTTCCCGGCCGTGGCGTGTCCCGGATTACCCGCAATGTCCTCGAACGGTTCCTGGCAAAAACATAAAATCCAGGACCATCACCTGGTACCCGCATTACCCTGCCTGTTGCGTCGCGCGAAGCAAAGACGTAAGATGCACCCATCGGACAACTAGAACGAAAGGGGTGCCGCCGGATGGGGTTTTTGGGGACTCTCCTGCGTCAAGGGTCAACAACCGTTTCTACTTTTCTTTCTGCTTTCGCCAGGAAGCACAATGTGATTCGCGCCGGCTTCGGCCTGGTGTTGGGCCTCTTGCTGTTTTCCACCGTCGAGGCCTATCGGATTCAACGCGGCCTATCCGACGAAGCAGTGCTGATCTACCACCGTCACAACGCGCAGGACGACGCCATCTACCGCCTCCGCCGCCAGCTTTGGCTGGGAGCGAATTCCTCCCGGGACTTCCTCCTGAATCCGGCCGGGGACCGGGAGCAGGAGTATCGAAAGCGTCTGCAAAGCTCCCGGGAGTTGTCCGTGAAGCTGCTCCGGCAATTGGATGAGATCGGCAACGGCTCCGAGATAACCCCGCAGTTGCGCGCAAAGTTGCACGAATATTGGGACGTCCTTGACCGGGTTCCGCAGGATACCGGTCGCCTGACAAGCGAGCAGACCTACCAGTACGTGCAGCGGGAAATCGCCGCCCGCCGCAGTGCGTTGGGCGATGTGCTCCATGAGTTTGCCGAAGTTTCGCGAAAAGCCTTCAAGGAGAACGAAGAAGCGCTCACCGCATCCCGGCGCGAGAGCGCGCTTCACCTCCTGTTCATTCTTGGCCTCTCCATGGTGCTGGCCTTTGCCGTGGCCGCCTTCAGTCTGGCGCATTCAGAAGGCCTCGAGCGGGAGACGGAAAGACAATACGCCGAGGTCGCTCAGGCAAAAGGCGACCTCCAGCAGCTTGCCGCCCGGTTGATGGATATTCAGGAAGAAGAACGCACGCGCATCTCGCGCGAATTGCACGATGAAATCGGCCAGGCGCTGGCGACCCTCCGCATGGAAATTTCCCGCGCGGAAAGCATCGCCAGGGAAAGACTGCCGGAAGTGGCCGCCCGCCTTGGACGCGCTCGCAGCCTGGCGGAAAAAACCGTCCAGACCGTCCGCAACATGTGTTCCGTGCTTAGGCCTTCCCTGCTCGATGACCTCGGCCTCGGCGCCGCCCTGGAATGGCTCGCCGAGGACTTCATGGCGCGCGGCGGCGTTTCCTGTACCCTCCGTCAGTCCGGATTGAGCGAAGATCTTCCCGATCCCGTGAAAACCTGTGTGTACCGGGTTGTTCAGGAATCGCTCCATAACTGTGAGAAGCATGCCTATGCCTCCGCCGTGCATGTGAACGTAAGGCAGACCGAGTCGTCTCTTTCCGTAAGTGTGGAAGACAATGGCGTGGGATTTGCCATGGATGAGGAACGCCGAATTACCATGAAGGGCTGCTACGGCATTCTCGGAATGCAGGAACGGGCCGCCGCTCTGGGAGGAACATTGGATGTGACTTCCTGCCCTGGCAAGGGCACGAAGATCTGCCTCATGGTCCCCTTGAAGCCGGCCGGCGAAGAGTGGGCCCTGCTGAACGCCAATGAGGCTCGCGCCTGATGCCGATCCGCATTCTTCTGGCTGATGATCATCGCCTCTTTCGTGCGGGCATGCGCCGGATTCTCGAGGAGAATCCCGACTTGCAGGTTGTGGCCGAGGCCTCCTCCGGCCGGGAAGCTGTCGAACAGGCGAAACTGCACAAACCGGACGTGGCCGTCATTGACATCGGCATGAAGGAACTGAACGGTATTGAGGCCACCGCCCAGATCCTGCGCCATTCCCCCCGTACAGGCGTCCTTGTTCTCAGCATGCATAGCGATGAACGCTACGTTTTCCGCGCCGTTCGGGCTGGTGCCCAGGGCTACCTTCTCAAGGACTCTGTCGAAGAGGGACTGCTCGAGGCCATCGAAAGCGTCCACCAGGGGAAACCTTACTTCAGCCCCGCCGTGGCGAAGATTCTGCGCAACCGAGAGGGCCGCGACCCAAAGCTCCAGGAATACGACGACCTTTACGAAACCCTCACCGAGCGCGAGCGTCATATCTACCACCTTCTGGCCGAAGGGCTCGGAAGCAAGGAAATTGCCGCCCATCTCGGAATCAGTGTCCACACGGTCGAAACCCATCGCACGCGTGTGATGGAAAAGCTGGAATTACACGGGATTGCCGAACTCGTGTTGAGCGCGGTGCGTCGCGGGCTGGTAGGATAATCCCCGTTCTGCTTTCCATACAGAAATTAGCGTATTTCGGTCCCTTCCTGAATAAGCATATGATGAATTCTTGGGTGTCCCAATGCCGATTCGCGTCCTGTTGGCCGATGACCACTTGGAATTTCGGGAATGCCTGCGGACGCTCCTCGAATCTCAATCGGAAATCGAGGTCATTGCGGAGGCGAGTACCGGCTGGGATGCTGTCGCCATGGCCCGGGAATTCAAGCCCGACATTGCCGTCCTGGACGTTTGCATGAGACCTCTCAGCGGCATCCAGGCGATCGAGGGAATTCTTCACTTCTCCCCGCGTACCGCCGTCCTGATGTGCAGCATGCATAAAGACGACCGCTATGTCATGAAGTCGATCGACGCCGGCGCCCGAGGGTACGTTCTCAAGGATTCCGGCGATGGCGAAATATTGGAGGCAATTCACAGTTTATCCCGCGGGCGTATCTATTTCGGCTCGTACCACTCGCGGCATCCTCACTAGCACTCGTTTCCTCGCGATTTGTTCCGAACCAGGCGCCCCGCCGCGCGCCGTGCCGCATAAAACACGCCGTGCCGCATAAAAAGGGATATACTCTCCTCGTACTGATTCGTGCAGGAGAACAGCATGGGAATGAAACGACGCGATTTCTTCAGGCAGGCAAGCATGGCCGCGGGCGCCCCGATGATGCAGGCGGCCGCCCAGGTTGGCACTAAGCCGGCCATCAAGATCACCGACATCAAAACGCACTTTCTAGGAGCCGGAGGAAGGAACTTCTGCTTCGTGCAGGTCTTTACAGACCAGGGCATTCACGGAGTGGGCGAAGCCTATTCCTGCGGCCCCGACCTGGCGGTGGCGGCCGTAATCGAAGACTTCAAGAGCTGGCTGATTGGCCAGGATCCGCGGAATGTCGAGCACCTGTTCAACATGATGTACAACTTCACGCGGTTCCCCGGCGGACTGGTGGTGAACGCGGCCATCAGCGGCATCGAGCACGCCCTGTGGGACATCGCCGGCAAGGCCGCCGGACTTCCGGTCTACATGCTCCTGGGCGGCAAGTGCCGCGAGAAGATCCGCGTCTATCAGAGCGCCGGCGGTGAGGAGCCCAGCGCCGTGGCGGACAGCGCCAAGCGGCTGGTGGAAAAGTACGGCTACACGGCAATCAAAATGCGCCCCCAACCGGCGCACGACAATTCCCGCCCCTACAACGCCATCACCCGCGGCGCCGCGGCGCGGGTCAGGGCCGTGCGCGAGGCCCTGGGACCGGACGTCGACATCGGCTGTGACATTCACGCCCGCTTCTTCGAAGTCTCACGCGCCATCCGCCTCGCGCGCGCCATCGAGCCTTACAACCCCATGTGGCTCGAGGAGCCCATCCGCTGCGAGAACGAAAATGTCATGCAGAAGCTCTCGCAACACGTGAACATTCCGCTGGCGAGCGGCGAGTGCAACTATATGCGGCACGAGTTCCGCAAGATTCTCGCGCTCCAGGCGCTCGATATCATCCAGCCCGATATCTGCCTCACGGGCGGGTTACTTGAAATGAAGAAGATCGCGGCCATGGCCGAGGCGCATTACGTGATGGTGGCGCCCCACAATCCCATGGGTCCGGTGGCCACTGCCGTCAATGTCCACTTCGCCGCATCCACCCAGAACTTCTTCATCCTCGAATATCACCCCGATGACGCGTCTCCCCGCAAAGACATGCTGAAGGAGCCGTTGATGGTGAAGGATGGCTATATTCCCGTGCCTACGAAACCGGGTTTGGGCGTGGAGTTGAACGAAGAGGCCTTCCGCATGTATCCAACAAAATCCTGGCACCGCGGGTTTGACTACCGCGCCGATGGCAGCGTGGGATACATCTAAAACGCTCCCGGCAACCGCCCGCAGGGGACATACTCCGTCGTCCAATGCCCCGGAGCCGCGCCCTCCTCGCGGAAGGTGTACACATACAGCAGCGGCTCCGTCGAGGGCAGCGCCCCGCCGTAGTCGTACCAATACTCCTTGCCCCGCCGCATCGTCAGCCTGTCCAGTGTCTGGTAAGACTCTGTCAGCCGTTGCAGCGTCCCCATGTCGCCGGGCGCGAACGCCTGCACCCGCTCCAACCGGTTCCGCAGCCTCCCTGTCTGCTCCTGCAGCAACAGAATCGGCTTCAGGAAACTCAGCAGCGCAAACCGTCCCTCGGGCAGCCCCCGTTCGGCGATCACGCGTACATCCCTCGGGCCGTCGTATCGATACCACTTGTAGCCGTAATGCTTGAAAAATCGCGTCACGGTCTCCCGGACCTCGCCCGATATATCCCCCGAATAGCCCGTAATCGCCAGTTCGTGACCCAGCCGCGCTTTCGCTTCCATCGCGTTCAGCGACGTGACGAACTCGCTGAACTGTACCTGGTATGCCAGTTCCTGCATGTACAGGCTACCCGCCGTGAACAACGGATAGAACACCACGATCGCCGCCGCCAGCTCTCTTCTTCGCCCCAACGACTCCACCGCCAGACCTGCCGGAATGCTCAGCAGGTACACCACGGGAATCCCATACCGCAGCGCCACCAGGTTCGGCACCGTCGTGAACAGCAGCATCCCGAGCGAGGTAACCAGGCTGAACGCCATCAGCCGCCCGCGGAATTCCCGCCTCCATCGCCACGCCAGTACCGCGCATCCCACCAGCAGCAGGATCGCGAATCCATCCAGCACGTGCAGCGGCGAGCGGGGCGCCAGCATATTTACCTGGTCCCCGAACCGCCCCATCCATTCGCCAAAGGAAAACCCCGACGTCCGGTTCAGCGCGGTTGCCAGCCGCCACGTCCAAAACACCAACAGCGCAGCCATCGGAACCACACGCCGCCATGCCCGCGGGTTCCACAACAGCAGAAACCCCGCCAGCGCGCCGTTGAACGCGAAGCCCGACTCCTTCAATCCGAGCGTCGCCGGCATCAGCGCCAGAAACAGCCCATAGGAAGCGCGGGAGAACAGCGCCAGATTTCCCTCTACTTCGAGCAGCATCCAGACCTGCGCCAGCATCCCGAGCGCCAGCCACCCATCCGGATCATGAAGCATCAATGTGAAGCTCGCGTGATGAAATGCCAGCAGCGCAACCACCGCCGCCCGGCTCGTCCACCCGCATCCCAGCCGCTTCAGAATTCCCGCCGCCAGCGCGATCGCTGCCGCTTCCCCCGCCCACTTCAGGCAGTACCACAACCAGAACTCTCCGCCGAACAGAAGCGTTTGCAGGTCGTACATCAACGACCATGTCGGACGTACCACGTAGCTCCCCCAAAACAAGGGTTGCAGGTAGTTCCCCACCAGATTCCCCCACGTGACCGGGCGTCCATAGTGGAACACCATGTCCGCCGTGAAGTAATCCCACCACCCGAAGCCTCGCGTGAGAGACGCAAAAAACAGCGGGATCAGAAACCAGCCGAAATAGAGCGAAATCACAACGTTCCGGTTCCGGGCAACAGCCTGCCTGAACCGGTCCGGAAAACCTGACCCCGAAGGCGTAGCGGGGCTTTCGACTGTTAGTACCCCCCTTACTTCATGCTTCGCAGTACTACGCGACATCTCCTCAAAGGATACCCCAGGAAATACGCTCCCATGCTACAGTGCGGGTGAACACGCTTCTCCCCAACTGACGCGGGATGCCCTTCCTCTCCCCACTCAATGGCCGTCAGTTTCGCGTCAGCCGGCTCCGGATCCGCTTGGCCAGCTTCTCGATCTTCTCGGTCTTTTTCAACATCCCCACCGACACCACGTGCCGGTCGTTCTTCTCCAACTCCATCTTCAGGTCTTCGGCCAGGCGCAACAGTTCTGCCGCGTCCTTGAGCATCTTTTCGTGGTCCGCCTTGAGTATCGCTTCCGTTTGCGACCGCCCGTCCGGCAGCCGCGGCGGCTGCTCCTCCTGCCGTTGCTGCGCGGCTCCGAAAACCCCCATCACCGCCAGCATCATCGCCATCAGGTGTGTCCGCCGAAGTTTCATGACACCTCGCATTGTTATCATATCCATTGCATGCAGCATGTAAATGTTGGGATTGTGGGCCTTGGCAACGTAGGCTCCGGTACGCTCGCCATCCTTGCCGAAAACGCCGCCGAAATCACCCAAAAGCTCGGCTTCCGTTTGCAGGTGAAATCCGTTTGCAGCCGCTCTGTCCACGAAAAATCCCTTCCCGAATCCCTCGGCCCCGTCCATAAGACCGCCAACTGGCGCGAACTGGTGGCCGACCCCGATATCCACATCGTCGCCGAACTCGTCGGCGGCACCACTGTTGCCCGCGATATCGTCGAAGCCTCCATTGCCGCTAAAAAATCCATCGTCACCGCCAACAAGGAACTCATGGCTCTCGATGGCGCAGGCATTTGGGACCGCGCCATCAAGGCTGGAATCAACGTCGCCATGGAGGCCAGCGTCGCCGGCGGCATCCCCATCCACACCGTCTTGCGCGAAGGCATCTCCGGCGATCGCGTCACCGCGCTCCAGGGCATCCTCAACGGCACCAGCAACTATATCCTTACGGAAATCGAGCGCCATGGTTCCGCCTTCCACGATGTTTTAACAGAAGCGCA
>JADLBD010000135.1 GCA_020847975.1 Bryobacterales bacterium
ATCCCGCGCGGCATCTGCATCCAATATCACTCGCCCGAGCGGACGTATTCGGTTCCGAAGTCGCCGCTGCGTGGATACCGCCGCGCCGGCGGGCACAACAGCCTGACGCGCGTGCGGCTGAAGCCGAATCTGATGATGGGGGGCTACGGGCAGTTCACCTTCCATTTGAATTATTGGGGTCCCACCGGAGTGAACCGCGATACACACGTCCTGGTTCGCAAACTGTCGGATCTGCGCTGGTAGAGGAAAGGAAGAGCTATGGACGTTCGCGCTCAAATGTCAATGGTGTTCCACCTGGACAAGTGCATCGGGTGCCACACCTGCAGCATCGCCTGTAAGAACATCTGGACGGACCGTAAAGGTACCGAGTACATGTGGTGGAACAACGTCGAGACCAAGCCCGGCACGGGCTATCCGACGGCGTGGGAAGATCAGGAGAAATACCACGGCGGTTGGGTGGTCGAAGACGGCAACCTCCACTTGCGTTCCACCAGCAAGACTCAGACGGTGTTCAACATCTTCCACAATCCGCACCAGCCGTCCATGGACGACTACTACGAGCCGTGGACTTACGATTACCAGCACCTCTTCAACGCGCCCGAAGGGCCGGACCAGCCTACCGCCGTGCCGATCTCCATGGTGACGGGAGACCTGATCCAGATCAAGGCCGGACCGAACTGGGACGACGACATGGGCGGCTCTCCGGTCTATGCCGAGAATGATCCCAACCTGGCCCAACTAAACCCGGACCAGCGCGCGCAGATGTTCGCGGTGCAACGGCTCATGTTCTTCTACCTGCCGCGCATCTGCAATCACTGCCTGAATCCGGCTTGCGTGGCGTCGTGCCCCTCGGGAGCGCTGCACAAGCGGGGCGAGGACGGCATCGTGCTGGTGGATCAGAAGCGCTGCCGGGGTTGGCGAGCCTGCATTGCAGCCTGCCCGTACAAGAAAATGTACTACAACTGGCAGACCGGCAAGTCCGAAAAGTGCATCCTCTGTTTCCCGCGCCTGGAAACGGGGCAGGCTCCGGCGTGCTTCCACTCGTGCGTCGGACGCATCCGCTATTTGGGAGTCGTGCTCTACGACGCCGAGCGGATCCGCGACGTGGCTGGTCTTCCGCAGGACGAGTTGATCGAAGCGCAGCGTTCCCTGATTCTCAATCCGAACGATCCGGCCGTGATTGCCGCCGCGCGGCAGAACGGCGTGCACGACTCGGTGGTGGAATCCGCGCAGAAATCACCCACCTACCGGTTCGTAAAAGACTGGAAGATTGCGCTGCCGCTGCACGCCGAGTACCGCACGCTGCCGATGCTGTTCTACGTGCCGCCGATGGCGCCGGTGATGGCCCAGAAGACCGGGTCGACGGTGGACAACGTCTCAGACGATCTGTTCCACGATATCGACGAAGCGCGCGCGCCCATCGAGTATATGGCTTCGATGTTCGGCGCGGGCAATGCGGGCAAGGTCCGCTACGCCCTGCGCAAGCAGAAGGCCGTTCGCTGGTACCGGCGCGCGGTCACCGTCGGCGACGTGGACATGGCCACCGCGGAGAGAATGCTTCGGGAAGCCGATTGCTCCCCCGCGGAAGCTGAGGCGATCTACAAGCTGACGTCGCTGTGCACCTTCGATGAGCGGTTCGTGATTCCGCCCATGCACCGTGAGCAGGCGGTGGAAATGCTCGAGGATCCGCTGGTCCATAAACAGGGTGTCGGGTTCGGCTTCATGGAAGGTCCAAGGAGGGGACTATGAGCTTGTCGCAGTGGGCTGCCTTACTGGCGTATCCGTCACCGGACTACCACGCGTCGGCCCGCGCGTGCCTCGCCGCGGCTCCATCCGCGGAGATGGAGGAGTTCCTGCGCACTATCGACGGGTTGCCGGTCGAGGCGCTGCAGGAACTCTATACGCAGACTTTCGATTGGAATCCCGATACGACGCTCGATATCGGCTGGCACCTGTTCGGCGAAAATTACGACCGCGGCGATCTGCTCGTTAAACTACGGGCCGCGCTGAGAACCCATGGTGTGCCCGAATCGCAGGAGTTGCCAGACCACTTTTCCCACGTGCTGCAACTCATTGACCGCATGCCGGAGGACGAACGGGCCGACTTTGTTCGCAGGCAAGTGCTGCCCGCGCTAGGAAAGCTGCGGGAAGGCTTGACCAAGACGGAAAGTTCGTTCCTTCCACTTGTTGTTGCCCTCCGCAAGGAGATTGCGGAGCTTGTTCCGGAAACAGTCCTCACGGGAGATGGCCATGAGTAATCTATCCGCCTATTTTTACGCAGTCTTTTTCATTGCCCTGCCCTATGTGTCGCTGGTCACGTTCTTCCTCATGACGGTCGTGCGGTACCGGACCGGCGCGTTTACCTACTCCAGCCTTTCCAGCCAATTCCTGGAAAACCGGCAGCATTTCTGGGCGCTGATGCCTTTCCACTATGGAATCCTCACAGTACTCGGGATGCACATCGCCGCTTTTCTGATCCCTCGCGAGGTCGAGTGGTGGGCCAGGATTCCGCTCCGGTTGTGGGTCATGGAAATAGGCATGCTAGCCGCGGGGTTATTGACTCTGGCCGGGCTGGTCGCCGCGATGTTACGGCGCCACACGAACCACAAGATCGCGCTGGTGACGTCACCCGCTGACTGGGTGATCCTCACGCTCCTGCTTCTGCAGGTGCTCTCCGGCATCGGTATAGCGGTGATGTATCCCTGGGGATCCTCGTGGTTCGCCATCGCCGTGACGCCCTACTTGTGGTCGGTGGCCAAGATGAATCCGAACATGGCCGTTGTCGCGGTTCTTCCCGGGCTGATCCAGTTCCACATCATCAACGCCTTCCTGATCATCGGGTTCTTCCCCTTCACCCGGCTCGTCCATATTCTGGTTGCCCCGAACCCCTATCTGTGGCGCCGGCCTCAGGTAGTTCGCTGGTACCGGCGGCCCGCGGCTGCGAAGGGATAGGAGTGGACTGATGACACGGACCTTACGCGGTACCCCGTCACAAGGCCTGTGGGCGGCGACGCTCGGCTTCTTCTTTGGTTTCGCGGCTGTGGCGCTGTTCGGCCCCACGGCGGCGCGATTCCAGCAGGTGATGGGCCTGAGCCCCATGGCTGTAGGCTTCCTGATTGCCATGCCCGCGCTTTCGGGATCGCTGTTGCGCATCCCATTCGCGGCGTGGGTGGAAACCACCGGCGGACGCAAACCCTTCCTTATTCTGATGTGCCTGTCACTGGTCGGTATGGCGGGCCTGATGGCGGTCGCGCTGTGGATCTATCCGGACCGCCTGACACCCGCGTGGTATCCGGCTCTGCTGGTCCTCGGGTTGTTCTGCGGGTGCGGCATTGCCACGTTTTCCGTCGGCATCAGCCAGGTTTCCTATTGGCACCGCCAGCGGCAGCAAGGCCGCGCGCTGGCGATTTTCGGCGGCTTGGGCAACATCGCGCCCGGCATTTTCACGTTCGTGCTGCCTTTCGTGCTGCTCGAGTGGGGCTTGGGAACCTCCTACGTCGCGTGGTTTCTGATGTTGTTAGCCGGGACCGCGCTCTATGCGCTCCTGGGGCGCAACTCGTGGTACTTCCAGTTGCGGGAACAGGGCGCTACCGAGGCCATTGCCCGCCGCGAGGCCCTCGCGCTCGGTCAGGAACTCTTTCCCGCTCGCAACCTCGCGGAGAGTTTACGCGAGTCGGCGCGATGCTCGAAGACATGGGCGCTGGTCTGCATCTATTTCACAACCTTCGGCGGATTCATTGCGCTCACCGCCTGGCTTCCCACTTACTACACGCAGTATTTCGGCCTCTCCCCGCTGCTGGCCGGCGGCTTGGCCGGACTGTTCTCGCTCCTCACCTCGCTGATCCGCGTGGGAGGCGGCATGCTGGCTGATAAGCTCCGCGAAGGCGGCGAGAACACCGCGGTGCTGGCGCTCCTGATTCTGCTTTCCGGGACCCTGGTGATGATCAGCGCTACCCGTTATGAGATGGCGCTTCCCGGGGAGATTCTCATGGCGTTCGGCATGGGCGTTACCAACGCGGCAGTGTTCAAAATGGTGCCGCAGGCCGTCCCGCGCGCCGTGGGCGGCGCATCGGGCTGGGTCGGCGGACTGGGAGCGTTCGGCGGATTCGCCATACCGCCCATCCTGGCCTTCGCCGTGCGCGACCTGGGAAAGGCGGGTTACGCCATCGGATTCATCGTGTTTGTATTTCTCACATTGTTATCGCTGACCATGACGTGGATTCTCAAATATTCCGGTGAAGCGGAGCCGGCCGTGCTCCCTGAACCTCCTAAAACGCTGGTGACCTACTGATATGAACACCCGCATTGCTACCATCGTTCTGGCCATCGGACTCGGCGTGTCCTGCGTCCTGCTCGCCACGCGGATTGGAAAACTGCATCTGCCCGGCAACCAGCAGGGGTATTCGCCGGCGCAGCCGATCGCCTATTCTCACCTGCTGCACGCGGGGGAAATGCAAATCCCCTGTCTTTATTGCCACTACCCCGCCCAGTCCAGCCGCCACGCCGGCGTTCCTCCGGCGAACCTCTGTATGAACTGCCACCGGGAGGTGACCGCGTCCCTCGGCGCCATGCATGCCGAGGACGAACTCGCCGCCAAGGAGAACCGAAAGCCCAGGCGGATTGTCTCCGCGGAGCTACAAAAACTCTACGACGCGCTGGCGCTCGATGCGAACTTGCAGCCGGATCCGGGCAAGAAGGAACAACCAATCTCCTGGAACCGGATCCACACGCTGCCTTCCTTCGTCTATTTCGACCATCGCGCGCACGTGCGGGTGAACGTCGCCTGCCAGCAATGCCACGGACCCGTGGAGACGATGAAACGCGTCCGCCAGTATGCGGATCTGAGCATGGGTTGGTGTGTGAACTGCCACCGCCAGGCGAGCAAGGAAGGCGTGGCGGGCGTAAACGTGCATGCGTCGACAGATTGCTCGACCTGTCACTTTTAAAAGGATTAGATCATGCCTGATAGACTTTGGCGCAGCTTGGATGAGTGGCAGGCTGCCTCCGAACCGGACGGCGCGGAGTTCCACGAGACCCCCATCGGAATCGAAGGCGGTCCGGATCGCCGTGGTTTTTTGAAGGCCGTAGGCTTCAGCTTCGGGTCGGCGGTGCTGGCCGGATGCAGCCGTACAGTTCACAAGATCGAGCCCAACCTGGTTCAGCCGGAAGGCTTCATACCGGGGCGGCCGGTCTACTATGCCTCCACATGCGGCGGCTGTAGCGCTGCCTGCGGAACGCTGGTGAAGGTACGGGACGGGCGGCCGATCAAGCTTGAAGGGAACCCGGACCACCCGGTCTCGGGCGGCGGCATGTGCGCCGTGGGGCAGGCCTCCATCCTCGGGCTTTACGATAGCCAGCGTGTGGCTCAGCCGTTGCTCGAGGGCAAACCCGCGGATTGGGAACAGGCCGATGCGTTCGTGCAGACCCGTCTCAACGAGGCGAGGCAGAACGGAGGCGCGGTGCGGCTCCTCACCGGAACCGTGCACGGCCCGACCGAATCGGCGGGGATTCGCCGTTTTCTCGAAGGCTTCCGTAACGCCCGGCACGTGGAATACGACGCGCTCTCCGCGTCGGCGATACTCGATGCGCACGAGCAGACGCACGGCGCGCGCATCCTGCCCCGCTACCGGTTCGACAAAGCGGACGTGATCGTGTCGATTGACGCCGACTTTCTCGGCTCGTGGATTTCGCCGGTCGAGTTCGCGCGCGGCTATGCCGGATCGCGCGATCCGGTCGGAACCCGTTACGCCTGGCACGCTCAGGTGGAGTCGCGGATGTCGCTCACGGGGACGAAGGCGGACCGGCGAGTGTTGCTCAGTCCCGGTGAAATCCGGCGCTTCGCGAGCGATCTTGCCGAAGCGGTGCGAACGGGCAATTCGAGCCGTACGGAAGTGGCGGAATGCGCCAAGCGGCTGCGTGACGCCCGTGGGAGCGGGCTTGTCATCTCGGGGAGCCAGGACGTCGCCACGCAGGTGTTGGTAAACCGGATCAATGAAGAACTCGGCAACTACGGAACCGTCGTGGAGACCGATCGCGCCAGCCGCCAGCGGCATGGCGACGACCGTGCGTTGGAGAACCTGTTCGCGGAGTTGCGCGACGGCCGCGTGGATGTGCTGATCGTCGCGGGAGCCAACCCCGTGTTCGAACTCCCCGGGGGGGACGCGGTTGCCAAGGCGAAGCTGCTGTTGGTTCATGCCGAGCGGCTGGATGAGACGGCGGCCAAGGCGCAGGTGGTTTCTGCCGCATCGCACACGCTCGAGTCCTGGGGCGACGCCGAACCGGTGGAGGGAACGGCAAGCCTCGTGCAACCCTGCCTGCGCCCGCTGTTCCGGACGCGCACCTGGATCGAGACGCTGGCGGCCTGGTCCGGCAAGCCCGGCGCGGTGCTGGACATGGTCCGCGATCACTGGCAAAAGGAGATCTTCCCCAAGACGAAATCCGGTCTTGCGTTTGACCGGTTCTGGGAGAAGACGCTGCAGGACGGCTATGCGCAATACGAGCCGGCAGCGCGCGCCAGAGCCGCGGCAGCGCGGCGCGAAGCGGCCGCGCCTCAAGCTGGAGAAGCCGCACGGCAGGAAGGCTTCGATCTGGTCCTCTATGCCAAGCCGGCTCTGCTCGAAGGACGCCACGCCTACAATCCGTGGCTTCAGGAAGTACCCGATCCGGTGTCGAAGGTCGCCTGGGATAACTATGCGTGTCTCGCCCCTCAGGCGGCGGCGAAGCTGGGCGTGGCCTCGGGCGATGTGGTGCGCGTCGAGTGCGGCGGACAGACGCTCGAACTACCCGCGCTCGTTCAACCCGGCCAGCATGAGGAGACCGTGGCCGTGGCGCTCGGTTTTGGCAGCCGGCTGTCGGCGCGGTTCGCCAAGGCCGGTCCTGAGTGGATTGAAGCGCGGCCGACCTTGAACGAGAAGGGACTGGTGGGAGTCAACGTGGCGTCGCTGCTGGCGCTCGAGGGCGGATCACTCCGCTATTCCCGCGCGGGAGCGAAGGTCACCCGGACCGGCAGGCACACGGAACTCGCGTGCACACAGGAGCACCACTCGCTGACCGTTCCCGAGCGGCTCAGGCCGGCGGCGGGCGCCACGCGGCCCATCGTGCAGGAAACCTCGCTTACCCAGATACGGGAACACCCGGGTCCCATAAAGGAAGAGCCGCGGCCGGAACTGTGGCCGCCCGATCACACTTACCCTGTGCATCGCTGGGCCATGGTGATCGACCTCAATGCGTGCACGGGATGCGCGGCCTGTATTGTCGCCTGCCAGGCGGAGAACAACATTCCCGTTGTCGGCAAAGACGAGATGCGGCGCAAGCGCGAAATGCACTGGATGCGCATCGACCGCTACTATTCAGGCGCTCCCGAGAACCCGCGCGTGGCGCACCAGCCGATGTTCTGCCAGCAGTGCGATCACGCTCCGTGCGAAACGGTTTGTCCGGTGCTGGCTACTACACACAGCGACGAAGGCCTGAACCAGCAAACTTACAACCGCTGCATCGGCACTCGCTATTGCGCCAACAACTGCCCATACAAAGTGCGGCGTTTCAACTGGTTTGCCTATTCTCGTGAAGACCGTATGGCAAACCTGGCGCTAAACCCCGACGTCACCGTCCGCAGCCGCGGAGTGATGGAGAAGTGCACGTTCTGCGTCCAACGAATTCAGGATGCGAAGATGCAGGCCAAGCTGCGGGGCCGGAGCGTGCGGGACGGCGATGTGCAAACGGCCTGCCAGCAGACGTGCCCGGCGAAGGCGATCACTTTCGGCGATCTGAGAGACCGGGAGAGCGAAGTGTCGCGCGTGATGGAAAGCGGGCGGCGCTTCCGGGTGCTCGATGAGATCAACGTGCGGCCGGCGGTGGGGTATCTCAAGATCGTTCGGTCCGAGGGAGCCGCGGACGGGGAGGAGAAGAATGGCTGATATCGCATTGAGTCCGCCCTTGGTGACGGGGCACAAGAGTCTTTCGGAGGTCACCGGCGACGTCTGCCGTCCGATGGAGCGCCGGCCCGGGCTGGCATGGTGGGCGGCGTTCGTGGTGGCCTTTTCCATGCTGTCGCTTGGCATGGCGGCCATAACCTATGAAATTGCCACTGGCATCGGCACCTGGGGCCTGAACACTACGGTCGGCTGGGCGTTCGGCATTACGAACTTCGTTTTCTGGATCGGTATTGGCCATGCCGGCACGCTGATTTCGGCCATTCTGTTCCTGTTCCGGCAGCGCTGGCGCACCGGCGTTAACCGCGCGGCGGAGGCCATGACCCTGTTCGCCGTGATGTGCGCCGGATTGTTCCCGGTGATTCACCTGGGGCGCCCGTGGTTCGCCTATTGGATCTTCCCGTATCCGAACTTCCGCGGGTCGTTGTGGATGAACTACCGCTCGCCGCTCGCCTGGGACGCATTCGCGATCGCAACCTACTTCACCATCTCGGCGGTCTTCTGGTATGTGGGGCTGATCCCGGATCTGGCTACCATTCGCGACCGCGCAAAACCAGGCTTGCGCAAGCAGATATTCTCTATCCTGAGCTTCGGCTGGGATGGCGCCTACAAGACGTGGAACCGCTACGAGATGGTGTATCTGCTGCTGGCCGGACTGGCCACGCCGCTCGTGGTTTCCGTGCACACCATCGTCAGTTGGGACTTTGCCACCGCAGTGATTCCCGGCTGGCACGCGACCATCTTTCCTCCCTACTTCGTCGCCGGGGCCATTTTCTCCGGCATGGCGATGGTGTTGACGCTGATGATTATTGCCCGCAAGGTAATGGGCCTTGAAGCGTATATCAACCTACGTCATCTCGACGTGATGTCGAAGCTCATCATCACCACGGGTAGCATTGTCGGGCTAGCTTATCTAACCGAGTTCTTCACCGCGCAGTATGGCAACAACCAGTACGAGCAGTTCGTCTTCCTTAACCGCGCCGGCGGGCCTTTTGCCTGGGCCTACTGGACGATGGTGAGTTGCAACGTCATCACACCGCAGGTGCTGTGGTTCCGCAAGATCCGGCACAGTTGGGCGGCGGTCTTTATCATCACAATCTTCGTAAACATCGGTATGTGGTTCGAACGTTTCGTTATTATCGTGACCTCGCTGCATCGCGACTACCTTCCAGCCAGTTGGGCCAGTTACCGGCCCACGTCGATCGAGATCGCTATTCTGATCGGCAGCTTCGGACTGTTCTTCACGTTGTTTCTTATCTTCTGCCGGGTGTTGCCTGTAATCGCGATGGCCGAGATCAAGGGGGTGCTGAAACACGGCGCCGCCCACGGGGAGGCGCATTGATGAGTGGATTCCAATTGATGGGTATTTTCGACGATGAAGGCGCGGTCATAGCCGCCATCAAGGCCGCCCAGGAACAGCGGTTGCGGATCGTGGAAGTGTACACCCCGTACGCCGTGCACGGTCTCGACCGGGTGCTGGGTTTGAAGCGCTCCCGTCTGGCGCTGGTCTGTCTGATAGCCGGCGCCATGGGCGCGATCATCAAATTATGGTTTGAATTCTGGACCATGGCTATCGACTGGCCGGTGGACGTCGGCGGCAAGCCGTGGAACTCTTTGCCAGCCTTTGTCCCGGTTACATTCGAAGTGATGGTGCTGTTCGCCGGCCTGTTTACCGTGGGCGCGCTCTTGATCGTGTCACGCCTTTGGCCCGGCAAACAAGCTAAGTTGGTGCACCCCCAAATCACCAATGACCGCTTCGCGCTTGTCATCGAGGAAAGCGACGCGGCGTTCGACGTGGCGCGTGTACGGCGGTTGCTCGAGTCCCACGGCGCGGTCGAAGTGACGGAAAGACTCGCCGAGGAGGTGCCTGCTTGAGCGCGAAGATCAACTGGACGCTTGCCGCGCTGTTCGCGCTGACAATGGCCGCCAACTTTGCCGTGCGGCCTGATCCCGACGTGCCGAATATCGATTACCTTCCGGATATGGCGCACTCGGCCGCATACGCTTCGTTCTCGCCGAACCCCATCCTGCCGGAGGGCAAGACCATGCAACCGCCGGTTCCTGGCACGCTTCCGCGAGGATTCACTCCGCTCCACTATCAAGCGACTCCGGAAGATGCGTTGCGAGCAGGCGCGGAATTGAAGAATCCGCTCGATCCGGAAAAGGCGAAAGCACGGGGGACGGTGGTTTACCAGAACTTCTGCACGCCTTGCCACGGCGGAGCGATGCGCGGTGATGGCGCGGTCGCTCTGCACGGCTTTCCCGCGCCGCCAAATCTCAAGGGCGAGAAGAGCGTGAAGCTCACCGAGGGCCAGATGTTCCACATCCTCACATTTGGCCAGAAGAAGATGCCGTCCTATGCTACGCAGTTGACGCCGGAGGATCGCTGGAGCGTGATCGCTTTCGTCAAGTCGGCGCAGAACGAGACTGCCGGGACGGCCGCGGCAGCGCCGGGTCCGGCTGTGGCGGCGCCGCCAGCCGCGGCGGGGCAGCCCCAGGCGGCCCAGGAGGTGAAAAAATGAGCGGCTTCGAATTCTCTTATCAAGCCCCAAGAACGCTGCACCGGAAACTGTTCGCGCTGGCAGGAATCGGCGCGCTCGCGTGGATCGCCGGGCTGGTCTTCGCGCCCGAACGCGCATGGGCCAACCTGCTGATCGTTTCCTTCTGGCTGCTTTCGATGGGCTTGGCGGGTGGTCTCTTCGTGGGCCTGCAATACGTATGCGGCGCGGGATGGGCGGTCGCCTTCCGGCGGGTTCCCGAGGCCATGATCGCGGCTGCTCCGGCGGGCGCGGCGGGACTCCTGATCGTGTTCCTGTTCCATCCCGAACTGTATCCCTGGATGGCTCACCACGGCGAGGCAAGCGGCTTCCATGCGTTCTGGCTGAGCCGTCCGTTCTTCCTGCTGCGCGTGGTTGTCTACTTTGTTCTTTGGCTCGGCTTCTCGTGGTACCTGGTCCGCAACTCACACCGTCAGGACGAAGAGGGCGGTCTTGTATTCCGGCGGCGTAACATCCGGGCGTCGGCCATTTACATGTACGTCTTCGCGCTTAGTTACTGGCTTGCCAGCGTGGACTGGATCATGTCACTCGAACCCGAGTGGACCAGCACCATTTTCGGAATTTACCACTACGCCGGAATGTTCGTGTCGGGAGTGGCGGCCATCATTCTGCTGATTCTGTGGCTGAAGCGGACGTCGCCGCTCGGCGACTTCGTAAACCAGGAACACTTGCACGACCTCGGTAAGCTGCTGTTCGCCTTCAGCACGTTCTGGATGTACATCTTCTTCAGCCAGTACATGCTCATCTGGTACGCCAACATGACCGAAGAGAGCGTGTATTACATACTGAGGCAGCAGGGCGTGCTCGGCGTGCTGTTCCTGGTCAACGTGGTGTTGAATTGGGGAGTGCCATTTCTGATTCTCCTGTCGAGCGCCGCGAAGCGGACTCCCGCGGTTTTGGCTTCGATGGCGATTTTAGTGCTGGTGGGCCGGTGGCTGGACCTCTACCTGATGGTGATGCCGCCCGCCACACACGGCAAGGTTGCTCTGCCATGGATGGAGATCGGTATGATGGTCGGCGCGATGGCGCTGTTCGTGCTAACGTTCCTGGCATGGTTCCGCCGCGCGCCACAGGTGCCGGTGCGGGATCCGCTGCTCTCGCAAAGCTTGAGCTACCACAACTGAGGGGCCGGGAGTCGCACGGCCTCAGTTCCAGGTTTTCATCAGGAGAGGGTGACTACACGATGCCGTTCAGCAACTTTGTACGTGCCGTCGGAGTCACCCTCACGCGCGTAGTGGCCATCCCTCCGCGCGGCGGCGAGCGGCGCCACAACTGAGGAGTTGAGAATGAAACTACGCATCAAGGGCAATTCGCTGCGGCTCCGGCTGACCAGGCCGGAAGTCGCACGCCTTTCCGCCGGCCAACCGGTGGAAGAGTTCACCGAGTTTGCACCGAACCAGATCCTGCGTTACAGAATCCGGACGGGCGAAGGGACGGATGACATCCACGCCTCGTTCGAATCGGGGGTGGCGGCGGTCACTGTTGCGGGGGACCGCATTCGCCGGTGGGCCTCCTCCGATGAAACCGGCATTTACAGCTTAGCCGGCGCGCTCGACATCGCGATCGAGAAGGACTTCCGCTGCCTGACCCGGCCGGAAGAACGCCTCGACCCTGATGTCTATCCGCATCCCGGCGACGAGGAGTGCGGCGCCGGTCGTAGCCAGTAATCCCGTGACCCCGCCCGAGACCGATTCGCATCGCAGCACCGTGGCGGCTCTGGCCGCCGGGCTCTCCCCCAGCTATTTCGCAATGGTGATGGCCACGGGCATCGTTTCGCTTTCCGCGCACATGCTGGGCCCCGCCTGGCTGGCGTCGGCGCTGTTCTTCCTGAACATCGCGGCCTACGCGATCATCTGGGTGCTGTACCTGCTGCGCATCCGCTGGTTTGGAGCGATGGTTCTCAACGACCTGACGGATCATCAGCGCGCCCCCGGCTTTTTCACCGCGGTGGCGGCGTCCGGCATCCTCGGCGCGCAATTCGTGCTGATCGAGGGCAATTATCACGTCGCCGTCGTGCTCTGGGCGCTTGCCGTCGTTCTGTGGGTGGCCTTGATTTACACTGTGCTGACGGCGCTGACGATCAAGGAGGACAAGCCGGCCCTGGCCGATGGCATCTCCGGCGCCTGGCTGCTGGCCGTGGTGGCCACGCAGTCGGTGGCGAGCCTGAGCGCCCTGGTCGCACTGCATTGGCATCAGCCATACCGGCTCATGATCAACTATTTCGCGCTCTCCATGTGGCTGTGGGGAGGGATGCTGTACATCTGGATGATCTCGCTGATTTTCTACCGTTACACGTTCTTTCGCTTTTCCCCCAGCGACCTCTCACCGCCCTACTGGATCAACATGGGCGCGATGGCCATCTCGACGCTAGCCGGGGCCAGATTGATTGTGAACACGCCGGACGCGCCGTTCCTGAATTCGCTGCTTCCTTTCCTCAAGGGTTTCACAGTGTTTTATTGGGCGACGGGAACCTGGTGGATTCCCATGCTGGCGATTCTGGCGGCGTGGCGCTATGTCTACAAGCGCTTCCCTCTGGATTACGATCCCTTGTATTGGGGCGCGGTCTTTCCGCTCGGCATGTATACCGCCTGCACGTTCCAGATGGCTCAGGCGATGCATCTGGATTTTCTGCTGGAAATGCCGCATGTATTTTTCTACATCGCCCTGGCGGCGTGGCTGGCCACGTTCTGGGGGCTCTGCCGGAAGTTAGGAGCGGGCGCCATCCGGATGCTGCGAGCCGCGTAGGAGGGTGCTTCAGGCCGAGATGGTTCATCAGCAGGTGACCGTAGGAAGTGGCGCCGCGTAATGCCTGTGACGCGCGCCGAAGTTCGCTCAGTCCGGCGACTCGCCCCGCCGCCGCTGAGCGCCGGTACCCAGGCCAGAATCGCCGGCAAGACTGCAGGCTGTACTTCGAGGGGACAGCACAACCGGCGCGTCTGCTCCTTCCCACTTTCGCTCCGGGCGAAGCACTTGAACAGGGCTGCCTTCAGACCATTTCACTCAGTCTCCGGAGATATCACATCGAGGCCTTCCTCCCGGTAGTAACCCAACATCTCCGCGAGCACCACCGGCATACACCAGGTCTGCAGCCCTGGTCCCCCGCTGGCGATGCGGACACGCCGGTGTCCCGCATAAGTCCCGCATTGCCGCCGCATGCGGCCGACAGCATGCAGGCGTACAGCAGGATGGGAGCGCAGACGGCGCGATGCGCAATCCTCACGGGCGTCTCCTGACGGGTTCCATGCCGCTTTTCACAATGGAAGGCGCCGCGCGCGCCGAAGCAACTAGCGGATAAACTTCCCGGCTGCCCGGCGATTGCCGGACTTCGCGACGATGCCGGCCGCGAACACGGTGACTCGCTGCGCCTCGGCCGGCAGGGGACCCGCGTAGTCGATTCCCTTCACCGGAAGCAACTCGCTGATCTGTTGAAACCCGATCTCCGCCTCGCCGCGGGCAACCACGGCGCCAACTCTTTCCTGGTCGATCCGGCGGCATTTCCCCTGAACCTGTCCGGCGATGCCAAGCCTCGGAAAGAGTTCCCGGGCGAGGTATTGACCGCTGACGCTGTTGGAATATGCGATCGACTTCGCGGCCAGCATCGTCTGCCTGAGGGCGTCAACCGTACTGATGGCCGGCCTCGGCGCTCCCGCCCTCACACACATACCGATGGCGGAACGGGCGATCGGGACCCCGCTGCCACGCAGGAGCGCTCCCTCCCGCAACAGTTCCTGCAATGCGGCCTCGGCCATGATGACAACATCCACGGCTTCTCCATTCCGGATCCGGTTCGGGATCGAGCCTTGTCCGGCTCCCATGGATGTGGCCAGCGTCACCACCTGATTGCCGGTTGCCCGCTCATATTGAGAAGTTCGAGATAGGCCGCCGTGAAGGCGCCCGAAGTCATTACTTTGATTTCGGCCGCGCACGCCAGGGAAGAAATGCAGGCCGCAACCAGCGCCGCGCGCCAGAGGCAGTCTGACAACCGCAACTTCACTTCGCCTCCGGCAGATACTCATTCGTCCAGGTGGCGGCCAGGTCGATCTTCGCATTGCGCACGGTCTCGAGCGTCGCGTCCAGATATTTCTTCAATGCCTCCGGGGCTCCGGGTGGCATTCGCCCGTCGACGGAGGGGCCGGCAAGTCCCCAGCGCAGCACTTGCAGATCCACTTCCACGTCGGGGGTACGGCAGTTCCGCGGCAGATGTTCCCGAATCTCCTCCGCCTTGTGCGCGGCCATCCACCGCGCCGCCCGGGATACTGCTCTCGCCACCCTGTGCGCCGTCTCCGGGTTGCGGTCCAGCCACTCCTGTTTGGCCGATAGCACCCCATTCGCGTACGCCTCGCTACCGTAGCTTTCCCGTAATCCCTCGGGCGTGCTGGCATCCACCAGGACTTTCGCCTCCGGCAGACGTTTCACAAGCGGAAAGTGGTCTCCGCCCACCACGCTCGCCGCATCGACGCGTCCGCTTTCCACTGCCGCAATGGCTGTGGCCGCGGTTCCGATGCCGACGACGTGGAAGTCCGGCTCCGCAATGCCATGGATCGCCATTTCACGATTCAGCCAGAAGTGGCTGGAGCCACCCGGCGACGTCACGCCGATCGTTCCTCCCTTCAGGTCCCCCACGCGGGCGATCCTCCTGGCCGCTTTGGGAGCGACTACCAGAACATTGCTCGCTTGCCGGCCGAGGACAAAAAACTCACGGATCCGTTGCCCTTCGGCGGCGATCTGAATGTTGTGCACATAGTTGACCACCGCCACATCCACGCTGCCCCCAATCATCGCCTGGAACGCTTTGGCGCCGCCCGCAAGGCCGTCCACCGAAACCTCGAGCCCCTCCTCGCCGAAGTAGCCCAACCCTTGAGCCAGATAAAACGGCAGACAGCACACCTGAATGCCCGTGCCGATGGTCGCGAACCGGACTTGTGTCTTGTCCGCTTTACCGCCGCAGCCCACCAACAGGATACACAATGCAACTAACTTGGTTTTCATTTGACCTCCAGGATGAAACAGCAAGCTGGCACCACCCTCACGAGACGTTCCCGCGCACGGCATCCGCGTCCCGGGCCTTCCAACGAAGGAGATAGCGCTCCAACCGGCCGACCAGGGCGCCGACCACAAGTACGACACTCGCGAGGATCGCCATCCCGGCGAAGACGCCAGTGGTGTCGAACACCCCTTCGGCCTGCGAGATGAGGTAGCCGATTCCCCGCGACGAGCCGAGGTATTCGCCCACCACGACGGCGATGATGGCGAAACCGATGCTGATGTGGAGGCTCGAGAAGATCCAGGTCAGCGCGCTGGGAATCAACACGTGGCGGATCAACTGGTGTTCGTTGGCGCCCAGCATACGCGCATTGTTCACCATTACCGGATCTACTTCGCGCACCCCCTGGAAGGTGTTGAAGAAGACGATGAAGAACACTACGGTCACCCCAAGCGCGACCTTTGACCAGATCCCCAAGCCGAACCACAACAGAAAAATGGGCGCCAGTACGACGCGGGGTAGAGCGTTCACGATGCGGATGTAGGGGTCAAGCAAGTCCGCGAGAAAGCGATTCCGCGCCAGCAGGAAGCCGAACACCACGCCGCCGATGACGCCGATCAGAAACGACAATGACGCCTCCGCAATCGTGGCCGCCAGATGTTCCCAGACGCCGCCGCCCGCCGCCATCTTCCACACCCGGGCCAGCACATCGCTGGGGCGGCTGAAAAAGAAGGACTGGAGCAGGCCGGTCTTCGCTCCCGCTTCCCAACCGAGCAGCAGCGCCGCCCCCAACAGAACTTGCCAGACCACCATCGGGACGCGGCTACGGCTGGATGCGCTCATAGCTTTTCAGCACCTCCTCTCGCAGGCTGCTCCAGATGGAACGATAGATCTCCACGAAGCGCGGGTCGGTCTTAATGTCGATCAGATTCCGGGGCCGCTCCAGGCTGACCTGGTAGACGCCGACCAGGCGGCTCGACGGGCCGGCGGATAACACGGCGACCTCGTCGGAGAGCGCGATGGCTTCCTCGAGGTCGTGGGTCACGAACATCACGGTCTTCCTGCTGCCCGCCCAAAGATTCAGGATTTCGCCTTCCATGCGGAGGCGCGTGTGCACATCGAGCGCGCCGAAGGGTTCATCCATCAAGACGATGTCGGGATCGACGATCCAGGTCTGCGCCATTGCGACCCGCTTGCGCATGCCGCCGCTCAGTTGATGCGGATAGTGATCCGCGAAACCGTCGAGCCCGGTACGGCGGATCCACTCCCCTGCCGACTGCGCGGCCTGGGCAGGATCCGCGCCGCGCAATTCCGGACCGAGCAGGATATTGCCCCGCACCGTTTTCCAGGGCAGCAGTGCGTCCTGCTGGAACATATAGGCGGCGCTGCGGTTGATCCCCGCCAACGGCTTGCCGAAGATTTCGACGGCTCCCTCGCTCGGTTGCGTCAATCCGGCGGCCACGTTGAGAAGCGTGGATTTGCCGCAGCCGCTGGGACCGACCACGGAAAGGAAACTGCCGGCCCGTACCTCGAGCGAGATGCCCCTCACCGCCGTGTAGCCGGGGAAGCTCTTGGTGACGTCTTTGAGACAGATTGCCGTGCCGTTCAGAGAACCGTTCATTCGATCTCCGGGGATTGAGTGAATGTCTTCACAGAATAATCGGGACGCGATTATCGGCGCAAGTTCGCACGTTCGTCAGTGACCAAAGTCACGGTGAACAGCGCATAGCCGTGTACAATGGCCGATGCGGCATGAACGGGAATGAACGGCGTCTCCCATCACGGACGGCGCGCTTTGGGGTTTTCGAAGCCAACGCGGCGACAGGCGAACTGCGGCGCGAGGGCCGGGTGGTGAAGCTTCAGGATCAGCCATACCGTCTGCTGATCTACCTCCTGGAACGGCCTGGCGAGGTTGTCACCCGCGAGGAATTGCACGCCGCGCTCTGGCCGGACGGATCCTTCGTCGATTTCGAGCAAGGGCTCAACGCCGCGATCAAGAAAGTGCGCTTTGCCCTGCGTGATTCGGCCGAAAATCCGCGTTTTGTTCAGACTTTCCCGCGTAAAGGCTACCGGTTCATCGCGCCGGTTGGATGGGAAGAGGCGCGCTCCCAGCCGGATCCGGCCGTTACGGTCTCCTCGCCTGGGCGCGCTCGCATGTGGATGCTGGCTGTTGCCGTGGCGGCGGGGATCACGGCCGGCTACTGGTGGTTTCGTTGGCGGGAGCCGCGTGGAACCGCCGCAGTACCGGTTCCCCTCACCTCGTACCCTGGTGTCCAATACGCCGCCGCCTTCTCTCCCGACGGGCGCCAGGTCGCGTTCGCGTGGGATGGAGGCAGCGGAGACAATTTTGACATCTATGTGAAAACGCGGGATTCCGAATCTCCCACCCGTCTTACCAACGATGCTGCCCCTGACCTTAGTCCAGCCTGGTCTCCGGACGGGCAGCGGATCGCATTTCTGCGGGATCTCGGCAACGGTAGAGTGGCAATCATGCTGATTCCGGCGGCGGGTGGATTTCCCGTTCAGATTGCGGCAGTGTGGGCCCCGCTCGCCCCCCAGTACCGCAACCTGGCCTTCACTCCGGACGGGAGTTGGCTGATCACCGCCGGTTCCGGCAAGGAGGGCTCCGCCGTGGGCATTGTCCTGTGTCCGGCGGAGACCGGCGCCTGCCGTCCGCTGACCAAACCCAGCGGCGGCTACGACATCAACCCCGCGCTGTCTCCGGATGGCCGCTCGCTCGCGTTCCTCCGGGGGCCACTCCTTGCCACGATGGATCTCTACGTTGTCCCGCTGGAGGGGAACTGGTCCGCGGCCGGCGAGGCGCGCCGGCTCACCGCCTGGAACCGTTTTGCGCTCAGTCCGGCCTGGGTGAGGGACGGAAGCGAGATCGTGATGGCCTCGGGCGAGTATTTCAAGACGCGTCTCTGGCATATCCCCGTTTCCGGAAGCGGCGAGCCGGCGGTAATCGCCGCCGCGGGCGATGAGGCGATGTTGCCGGCGATGGCGCCCGACGGCAGCATGGCGTTTTCTCAAAGGCGCAAGCGGGTGAGCATCTGGTCGCTCGACCTGCGGCGAGCGGAGCAGCAATCGCATCTGGTCAGATGGCCCGCCTCTTCGAGCCGGATCGACACACATCCCCGTTTCTCTCCGGATGGAGGACGTGTCGTCTTCAAGTCCACGCGCTCGGGTACGGACCAGATTTGGATCGCAAATGCCGATGGGAGCGGAGCGCGCCAGTTGACCGCGATGACCGCAACCTTCGTTGACATGCCGGCGTGGTCCTCCGATGGAACCAAGGTCCTGTTCCGGGCGCTCCAGGACGGTCATTTTGATTTCTACACGGTCAGCGCCGCAGGCGGAACTCCTCGATTCCTGATGCGGGGCAATCCCGGGGACGGAGCGCCCAAGGTTTCCGCGGATGGCCAATGGATCTATTTTCATTCCAAGCGCAGCGGCGAATATCAGATTTGGCGCATGCCGGCCGGCGGCGGCAGCGCGGTGCAACTGACGCGCGGCGGGGGCATGGGGGGACGCGATTCGCCAGACGGACGGACGCTCTATTTCGTGCGGTATGCCGGCGGAGACAACGCCAGCCTCTGGCGCATGCCGGCCGGCGGCGGCGAGGAGGCTCGGGTTATCGAGGGCATCCTTGGGGAGAGCTTCGACGTGACCGGGAAGGGCATCTATTATGCCGGCGCCTGTCGGCCCGACGGAACGTGCCCCCTCTTCTTCCACGCATTTGCCGGCGGCGAAAACACCCAACTGGCGGCGTCCACCCTGCCGGGCAACAATGGATTGTGCGTTTCGCCGAACGGACATACCTTGCTGCGCGCTCACATTATCGAGATCGGAGCGGACATCATGGTGTTGGAGGGTTCCGGTAAGTGAGCGATCCCGCCGGGTCCTCCACACCCACCACTCGGATAGCGGACGTCGTATGCATCCACTGGACAACCGCGAAGGGCCGTTGATCATCATTTAGGAACAGTTCCTGGCGATAACGCCTCCAGGTCTGTTTCGCCATCTCTCTTTCCGCCGCCCGTTCGGAGGGGGGAAGCGGATCCTCGTCATAGCCGTATGCCTGTAGGTCGCTCCCGAGCCCCTCAATCAACTTCACGCTCATCTCGAAAGGAGGCCGGGTCGGCATTCCCGGACTCTGATCCACCACAGTGACCACTTCGCGGATGGAACCGGCGGCAGGTTTGCCGTTAACCAATCTTGTGACTGCGAACTCCACAACCGCGATGGCGCCGACAAACCGCTCGACACATTTTTGAGTACCGGTCTGAGTACCGGTCTGAGTACCGGCCTGACTGTCGGTCTGACGGGCCACACAGACGGCTTTCCCCGGATTGGAACTCCTATGGACCTCGAGGCGCTTCCCCTCGTAGGACGGAGGAAACATAATGCGCATCTTAATGGAGCACTCAGCAATCCGAAACTCGTAGAGGGAATTCAGCCCCGCCGCCGTGGCGGAGAGGCCAGACCACAGGACGGTCAACATGGCTGTGAGGGCAAGACGCGGATCGAAACCCATGAGCCGCAGTCTCGGGTATCGATTCGCGGCTTTCCATAGACAGGCGCTGATTTCTGTCTGAAATTCATGTGACCTGGCAAATAGTTGAAAATAAGTAGCTTGTGGGCGATCATTATCGACTTACGCGCCGCCGGACGAGGATGAGTTCGTTGTTCACGCCGAGTGCGAAGAGCGGCGATCGGTGACTTTGGTCACAGCACGGCCGGGGGCATGACCGTATTCTCAATCAGACGAGGAGTGGGCTCCGGACCGGCGATGAACATCTGCTGTTTGCAACACGTCCCTTTTGAGGGTCCAGGCCAAATTGGCGCTTGGGCCGCGCGCCGCGGGCATGATCTTCGCATCGTGCGCCTGGATCTCGGTGAGAATCTGCCGGACGCGCGGGATCTTGATCTTCTCGTGGTAATGGGCGGACCTATGAGCGTCCACGATGAGGATGCCTACCCATGGCTGGTTTCGGAGAAGAAGCTGATTGCGCGATGTCTCGCTTCCGGGAAGTTCACGCTCGGGGTATGCCTGGGCTCGCAGCTTCTGGCGCAGGTCCTCGGTGCGCGAGTCTATCGCAACCGGTTGAAGGAGATCGGCTGGTTTCCGGTGGAGCAGTGCGCGCCTGAAGATCCGCCGCACTTATTTCGCGCGCTGCCTCATCAATTCACTCCGTTCCACTGGCATGGCGAAACCTACGATCTGCCGGCTGGAACCGTTCACCTGGCCAAAAGCGAGGGGTGCCTCGTCCAGGCCTTCGAGCATGCTCACGGACTCGGTCTCCAATTCCACCTGGAGGTGACTGCGGAGGGCGTGGCGGACCTGGTTCGCGAATGCTCCGGCGACATCGGGTCCGGTCCCTATGAACAGACGGCTGCTCAAATCGAGGCCGGTGTGGACCGGTGCGGGGAGGGGGCCCTGCTGGTTCGAGTGCTGCTGGCGATCGAGGAGCGAATCGAGTAAACCTGTCAGTTGAGGACTTAGACAACCGTGCAAGCAACCGGACATTCCACTCGCATCCTCCGCACGGGGTGGGCCTCGATGTTGGCCCGCGCCACCGCGGCGCTCCTTCTGTTCGAACTCGTCTCCGGTCTGGCGATCACGTTTGGCCCGTTTCATCCGGCAGTGGAATGGGGCTTACTGGCGCACACTCTGATAGGCCTGGTTGCGTTGGCTCCAATCGCCTGGTACCTCGCGCGCCACTGGGAGGACTACGCCCGGCAGGCGATGTCCGACGTGCTGCTGCTCGGCTACGTGGGCCTGGCGGCCCTGGCCATCTGCGTCCTGACCGGGCTGGTGGTTACCTGGCAGGGGCTGCTTGCGACACGTACGACGCCGTGGCTTCGATATCTCCACCTCATCTCGGCGCTGTTTGCGGTGGTTGCTTCCGTTCCGCACATTGTCATCTCATGGCTCCGCAGGAGGCGCACGGAATTCACACGGTCCACGCGCGGGTGGCTTGCCGTGGCCGTAGCGGGCTGCTCGGCTGGAGTGTGCGCAACGGCCGTGCTGACGCTGTCCTACTCTGGTTTGAAGTACCGGAATGAGTTTCCGGCGGATTACAATTTCCTCTACGGAAAAAACCGGCCCTTTGCGCCGAGCCTCGCCCGCACGTCCACCAACGGCGCTTTCGACGCCCGCTCGATGGCTGGATCAGCCACATGCGGTTCCAGCGGTTGCCATACCCAGATTTATGAAGAGTGGCAGCCGAGCGCGCACCGTTATGCCGCGATGGATCCGGTCTTCCAGGGGATCCAGAACGTCATGGCCAAGCAAAACGGCCCCGAATCCACCCGCTATTGCGGGGGATGCCACGACCCGATCTCGCTGTTTTCCGGAACCAAGAATATCTTTGTGGAGAACCTCACCGGTCTCGACGGCTACAACGAAGGCATTTCCTGCGTTGCCTGCCACGCGATTCAGAAGACCGACATACGGGGCAACGCGAACTACACGATCACGCAACCCGGCGAGTATTTGTGGCAATGGAGCGGCTCGCATACCGCCGGCGCTATGGCCCGCAATTTTCTGATCCGCGTCTGGCCGGCCGGGCACAACCGGCTGAGCAAGCGGATGTACAAGAAGCCGGAATACTGTGCCGCCTGCCACAAGCAGTTCATCGACCAGGAGGTGAACCGCGTCGGCTGGGTACAGTTGCAGAACCAGTACGACAACTGGGCGGCGAGCCACTGGAACAAGAAGGGCGACGCCCGCGGGACGGTGGAATGCCGTGAGTGTCACATGCCGCTGGTGGACTCGACCGATCCCGCCGCCGGAGACTCCTCGGACTACAACCGGAACCCGGGCGACGGCAAACACCGGAGCCATCGTTTTCTTGCGGCCAACAACTTCGTCCCCAGCCTCCTCCGCCTGGAAGGCGCGGCGAAGCACACAGAGATGACGGAACACTGGCTGCGCGGCAAGATTGACATTCCCGAGATCCGGAACAAGTGGGCGGAAGGACCCGTGGTGAAGTTGCGGCTCGAGGCTCCGCGCACGGCGGCGCCGGGTGAGAAGGTGCCTGTACGGGTGATTCTCGTCTCCAACAAGGTGGGGCACGATTATCCCACGGGGCCGCTGGACATGATTCAAAGCTGGGTGGAATTGCGCGTGGAGGATGGGATGGGCCGGACCGTGTTCGCCTCCGGCGAGCGCGACGATCGCAACTTCCTCCGGCCGGGCACATTTCTGTTCAAGGCGGAGCCTGTGGATCAGTACGGCAACCTCATCGACCGGCACAATTTGTGGGAGATGGTCGGCGTACGGTACCGGCGCTCGCTGTTCCCCGGCTACTCGGACACGGTCGAATACAATGTCCTCTGCCCGTCGGGCGCGCCGCAAGTTCAGGCAAAGGGCGACGGCGATGTCCGGGAATTCTCGGTCCGCGCTCAGAAAGCGGGGACGATGCGCGTCGCGGCCACGCTGCACTACCGCAAGATCGACCAGTTTTTGCTGAACTACGTGATGGGCGAAGCGGCACACCTCACGTCTCCGGCGGTGGACATCGCGAGCGCCAGCGCTGAGATTGCGGTGGCGCCCAGGGGGAAATGAGACTGTGCCGGCTGCCGCTCCGCCGCCTCCACGCAGGCCGGTTTCCCGACGACGCCGGCGGATTCTCTGGACCGCGTCGACACTGGGTGCGCTGGCCCTGATCAGCGGGCTTGCCGCCTGGCGCATTCACAAAGATAACGAACCGGAGCAATACACTCCAGGCGAAGCGTCGGACGACGTCACCTCCGTCATCAGCGAACAGGCTCGGAAGGCTGCGCCCGCCGGACAGGCTCGCATCGAGGTGAGTTCCCGAAGCTCCGATGCCTTGCGCGACGCGGGACGGCCGCTACCCGCCGGCGCACCGGCGCCGCGGTTCACCGACGTCACTCAAGCCGCCGGGCTCGGTGGCTTTCGCCAGTTCCAAGGGGCGCGCACGTCACAGTTGCCGGAAGATATGGGATCGGGACTCGCCTGGGGCGACTTTGACGGCGATGGAAATGACGATCTGTTTGTGGTCAGCGGCGGCGGCGCGCTGAGCCTGCCGGATTCGCAACTCGCTCCTTCGAGGCTCTTTCGCAATCTCGGCAACGGCCGTTTCGAGGAGGTGCGGGATTTCCCGGAAACGCGGATTCGCGGCATGGCCGCCGCGTGGGGCGACTACAACGCCGACGGCTGGCTCGATCTGCTCGTAACGGGGTACGACGCGATCCTTCTGTTCCGGAACGATCACGGCCGCTTCGTCCGCGATCACCGTTTTCCTTCTCCGAAAGGCTTCTGGTCCGGAGCCGCGTGGGGCGACTACAATCGCGACGGTTTTCCCGATCTCTACGTCTGCGGCTATGTGAAGTACGTGCCTGGCAAGGGGGACGCGGCCGGCGTCTCGCAGCAGTTCGGCAAGGAGGTTCCCTTCACGCTCAATCCCGCGTCGTATGAGCCGGAACGAAACCTGCTGTTCCGCAACAACGGCGACGGCTCGTTCACCGAGGTGGGGAGGGAACTGGGTGTCGCCAACCCGGAGGGACGCAGCCTGAGCGGCCTGTGGCATGATTTCGACGGGGACGGCTGGCTGGATCTCTACGTGGCCAACGATATTTCGGAAAACAGGCTGTATTTGAACCGGCGCGGCAAATTCGTTGACTCGGGACGAAGCGCCTGGGTGGAGGAATACCGCGGCTCGATGGGCCTGGCGGCGGGCGATTTCGACCGCGACGGCGACGACGATCTGTTCATCTCCCACTGGATTGCCCAGCAGTATGCGCTGTACCAATCCCTGCTCTCCGAGCAGAAGGAGGCGGGGGAAGGGAAGGCTGAACTGCACTTCACGGACGTGTCCGAAATGCGCGGCATCGGGCAGCCTTCCATGCAGTTGATCGGATGGGGCGCCAGTTTCGCCGATTTCGATTCCGACGGCTGGCCGGACCTGGCGGTGGCTAATGGCAGCACTTTCGAAGAGAAGGAAACCAGGCCGCGGCGTCTTGCTCCGATGCCGTCGTTCCTGTTCTGGAATGCGCGCGGGCAATTCTTCCACGACCTGGCTCCCTGGAACCGGTCACTGGCGCAACCGCATGTCAGCCGCGGCCTGGCTGTTGCGGATTTCGACAACGACGGATCCATGGACATCGCCATTGTGGATCACGGCGAGGGCGTACGCCTGTTGCGCAATGACATGCCGCACGGCAACTGGGCGGAGATTCGCCTGCACAGCCGGGTGGCCGGCAGCCAGACCGCGATGGGCTTCGGCGATGGAGCCATAGTGACTGCCTGGGCGGGGGCCGTGCCTCTGCGGCGCGCCGTCACCAGCGCGTCCTATCTGTCGCAGGACAGCCGCCGGGTGCACATCGGTCTTGGCGCCGCGGCGAAAATCGACCGGCTGGAAGTGCGATGGGGCAACGGCCGCGCGGAAATATGGACGGATCTGGCGGCAAATCATATTTGGGAGATCACCGAGGGCGAGCGGGAACCGCGCGTGTTCGCGCCGCACCGGCCACTCGACCAGCGTTTGGTAATGCGATTCTGGGAGAAGCAGCGGGCGGCGATGGATGCAATGAAACGCGAGCATGATCCGGCAAAGGCGGCGGGGCTCTTTCGGGAAGCGCTGGCCATGGACCCCAGGCATGAGGATTCGCTCTACTACCTGGCAAACTGCCTTGCGGCCCAGGAAGACGCGGCCGGCGCTGTTGCCGAACTCGATAAACTGGCGCAGGTCAACCCGCAGAGTCATCGTGCGCTTCAACGCAAAGGCGAGTTGCTGGCGTCATCGGCTTCGTCCCGTTCTCAATTCACGGCCGCTCGAGCGCCTCTCGAAGCCGCGCTGCGGCTGAACTCCGAGGAGACCGGGACGCTGGTGCTGCTCGGCGAAGTGGACCTGGCGCTCGGTGACCTGCACGCGGCCGATCAACGGTTCACGCACGCCTGCCAGGCCAACGCGCGCGCCGCCAACGCATGGTTTCTCCGCGGCTATATTGCGTGGCGGCGGCAGGATGGACGGGAGGCCGCCGCGATGCTCACGGCCGCAAGGAAAGCCTTAGGGCCCGACTGGAAGCCTCGCGGCGCCGCGCTCGAGGGCGATGTGAAGCGCAGCATGTACAAAGAAGCCGGTTTTCTGAACGTGTTTGCCGACCAGTGGGACGGGAGCGCGGCGCCTGACCGGGCTTATGCCCCTTTGGAGGGATACCTGCGCCGCTTCCGGCGTTAGTCCACTATGCAAGACATCGAAGCGATCAAACAACACGAGGCGGCGTTACAACGCTCGGTGACCGTCTGGATTGTGACGGGACTTTTGTTCATGCTTCTGCCGGGGACATTTCTCGGAGCATGGAACCTGATCTCGATATCGGATGAACACGGCGCAGCCCACGTGGACCCGGCCTGGATTCAGGCGCACGGCCACGCCCAGATATTCGGCTGGATCGGAGCTTTCATTCTGGGCATCGGCTTTTACTCGCTCTCGAAGATGCGTGGGATGGCGCCCTTCGCTATCAGCCGGGCTTGGACGAGTTGGGTTCTGTGGACCGCCGGAGTGGGGTTGCGGTGGGCAACGAACTTATGGCGCTGGCACTGGCGCTTGACCCTGCCCGTCTCGGCAATCCTCGAACTCGCCGCGTTCATTTTGTTCTTCCTCACGGTTCGCGGCCACCGCAGCGAAAAGGGTCCCGGAGGGGCCGGCGTTCAGATTTCGCGAACCTGGATAGGAATCGTCGTTGCGGGCACGCTCGGCTTCCTGCTGAGCTTGCTGGCCAACCTGGCAGCGGCATTGCATTCGGCTTTCTACGGGGCCGGTCCGGCGGTGGCGCCCGGATTGGATGCGCGCCTGCTCGCGCTGTTTACCTGGGCATTCCCGGTGGTCACTATTTGGGGCTTCAGCGCGCGCTGGCTACCCACCTTTCTGGGTCTTTCCAATCCCGATGACCGGCTCTTGAAAACCGCCGTCGTCATCAACACGGCCGCCGTGTTGTGCGCGCTCGGCGCATGGTGGCTTCCGGCAACCGCGCTCTTCGCGGCGGGCGCAATCACTGCTTCGGCCGGATTGCACATCTTCGCTCGCCCGGAGCGGCCGCCGAAGATTGTGGGTGTGCACGCGACTTTCCCGCTGTTCGTCCGCATTGCCTACGTCTGGCTCGTCGCATCCGCCTGCATTTCGTTGAGCGCGGCCCTCTGGGACAGGGCAGGGGGCCTATGGGGAGCGTCGCGCCACGCGCTGACTGTCGGATTCATATCGACCATGGTTTTTGCCATTGGCCAGAGGGTCTTGCCCGCGTTCTGCGGCATGCGCGTACTTTTCAGCCCCCGGCTGATGTTTGCCGCGCTGGCGTTTCTGAACATCGGCTGCTTCCTGCGCGTCGGCTCGGAGATCGGCGCTTATGAGGGCTACCTGCCGGCCCTGTGGTCCGTGCTGCCGTTCTCAGCCATCATCGAGATGACGGCGATGACACTGTTCGCGGTCAACCTGTTCCTTACGTTCGGGCAGGTTCCTCCGCATCTGCGGAGCCAACAAAAGGCAGCGGAGGTGGGCTGAACTACTCGCCCGGTTCGCCCCCGCTGCTATGCTCACAGAAGAGCATGTCTCCGAAGGCTCGCTGGATGCTGTCGGGTTTGGTGGCAGGCGCTTGCGCAGTCTTCGCCTGGCAGCAGCCTTTCCGGGTGTATTCGAGCCTCGAGCCCTACGACAATGTTCCCGTCCCAATGGACTGGAATGAACATACGGAGTGGGTGTTTGCGCGTCTGATGTATCCCGAGCATCCAAACGCGATGTTCGGCAGGCGGTCGCGCTGGGGCGGCGAGCAGGACTGGCGCGAGGGCGGAACCAGTTGGACGCAGGATTACCCGCGGGCGGACCGGCATTTCTCACAGGCTATCCGGCGGCTGACGCGCATTCACGCGCGGTCGGCGGAACAGCCGGTGAATCCCGATGACAGGGACGACATCTACAACTGGCCCTGGCTGTTTGCCGGGGAGATGGGGGATTGGAAGCTGACGCCGGCGCAGGGAAGAACCATTCGCGAATACCTGCTGCGGGGCGGATTCCTGATGCTGGACGACTTCTGGGGGACGGAGGAATGGGACCGGTTCGACGAGAGTCTGCAACTGATCTTTCCGGACCGTCCGGTGGTGGAGATCGAGGATGCGGACCCGATACTGCACAGCGTATACGAGTTGAAGGAGCGCTACACGATTCCGGGGCAGTGGGCGCTGCGGCGCGGGACGACATACCGGAAAGACGGCGCGACGCCGCACTGGCGGGGCATTTACGATGACCACGGGCGGATCATGGTGGCCATATTGTTCAACTCGGATATCGGAGATTCGTGGGAGTTCGCCGATGATCCGAACTATCCGGAGAAATATTCCGCGCTGGGCATCCGGCTGGGAGTGAACTACGTCATCTATGCGATGACGCATTGACCGGCTACCGCATGTAGGCAATATAGCCGCGGAAGAGGACCTCGCGCGGGGACGGGCCGAACACGGGAGCGAGCGTCTGCTGGCACCATGAGCGGATCTCTCCGGCGGGGATTCCCCTTCCCACGGCGTGAGAAACGTTGGTCTCCGTCATCATGTAATCGAGATAGAAATCCGGGTGAAGCACAAGCGGAATTTCGAAGATTTCGTGAGCGCTGAGGGAAAGCGCGAACCCGCCGTCACGAAGGGTTTCAGGGGAAATGAACCGGGCCTCGGCGGGCGGAGGCGGATAGCGGCGATGGAACCCGGCAAACCAGGCATCGAGGGCGGGCGAGTCGGGAAAACTCCTGCCCGCGGAGAAATCGTAGACCACGACGGCTCCGCCGGGGATGAGGACGCGGCGAGCTTCCTCGAAGAAGAGGCGCTGGTCGGCGTAGTTGAGAGAGCCGGCGGCGGTGATGAGGTGGAATGACCGGGCGCGAAAGGGGAGGCGTTCGGCGCGCGCTACCAGGAAATCGGCGTCAGGGGCGACGGAGGAGGCCCAGCCCAGCATCGGCTCCGCCGGGTCGATACCCGTCGAATGGCGCGCGACGGTATGCAGAGGCCTGGTGGACAATCCGGACCCGCAGCCGGCATCGAGCGCGCGGGGGAGGGGCGTCTGCAACCGCAGGTGCGCCCGCACGCGTTCGATGATGAGCGGGTGGACCTGGGGGCGCGACCGGGCGTAGCCCTCCGCCATGCGCGGATTGGCGTAGAGATCAGACATGCGGGGTCTCCTGGGCGGCAACGGTATGTGAAATACCGGTGCGGGTATCGCGATGAGGCGGACACAGTACCAGCATAGCTGTGGAAAGAACCGTGGCATTGGGGGGACTGGGTGAATTGGCCCGGACTCGTGATTTCACACACCCACCCGGTTGGCGGCCGGCGGTTGTGGGGCGGGCGCTAATCCCCCTTGACAGGTTTAACAGGCGGACCGATGAACTCGACCAATCGCAACTCGGTCGATCGCAGTCTGCGGGCGATCAGGTTCGCCATCATTTGAAAAATGTGGAGGCCTAACTCGCTGTTGCTTTTGCAGGCGGAACGCAGGCGGTCCGCGCGAATACGCACCGCCCAACAGGGTTCCTGCGCCCTCACCTGGAATGCACGATACGGATTGTCCACCAACGCCGACCAACCAAACGCCTCGCCGCCTTGTAGCTTCTCGATGCAAATGTTGTATGTGGGAGTGTGCATCTCGAGGAAAACAGTGCCTGAGAGAAGCAAGTAAAAAGAGCGAGGACGTTGGCCTGAGGTGAACACCAATTCGTCCTGGCTGATGTGAATCAGTTGAGCAAAGCCGGCGATTCTGGCCAGGTGCGATCCTGACATGTTCCGGGTGAAGTTATGCGACCGAAGCAATTCGAGCAGCCGGTCTTTGCCGATTCTCTTGGTTTTAGCCATCGTGCTGTTCAATCAATTCCCTGGCGTCGGAAGTCTTGAGCCGCCGGTTGACGACCTCGATGGCGCGTTCCAGAGCGTCCACTACCATCGAGGGACTCCCCTCCTTCCAACCCTGTGGAGCATGGTGGTTGGAAAGCGGCTGAAGTAGAGTCTCAATCACAATTTCGGAAGAAACCTGGTCCCGGAGCGCGCAACTGCCCTCAATAACCGGGCGGGGACAGGTGGAACACAGCGCCTCGCGAATCGCGGGAAAATGTGATCGAGAGCCCCGTTTCGCATCCATCAATACGGTCGCCACCATGGGTAGCCGCTGATTCAGTTGGCAGCGCGCGGGCTCTTTCAGCCCGCAACTACCGTCCGGCCTTCGCTCAGTGCAGGGTGTGCAAAGTTCCAGGCGTAGCAACGACACGACTTCGGTTTCAGAGTACATCCTCATCCCCCTTATGCGAAGATTTTTAGCACGTTTGTTGCCACTCTAAGCGGCAAGCACACATGGCACAGCGGCGGGCAGGTCTCTCATTGCTCCGCAAGCGCCTGCACTTCCGCAAGCATTTTGTCGAGCAAGGAGCGCTCCAGCAGTTTACCATTGAGGACAACCGCGCGGATAAGTCGCGTGTTACGGATATCGGCGAGCGGGTCCCGGTCAACCAGCACCAGGTCGGCGATCTTGCCTGTTTCGATGGTCCCCCGGATGTCGCTCTGCCCCATGAATTCCGCGGCTTTGCGGGTTGCGGACTGCAATGCCTCCTGCGGCGATAGCCCCGCCTGAACGAGCAATTCCATCTCCTCGTGCAAACTAAAGCCGGGGAAGACGTAGGGGTTCCCCGTATCCGTGCCGGCAAGGATGGCGACGCCCGCACGGTGCATGCGGCCCACCAGATCCATCGCCCCGCGGAAATTCCGCCTTGCGCGCTCCCAATACGCCGCATCCGCTTTCTTGAAGCGAAAATCGTTGCGCGGATCCCATCTTTGGTGGTTGCCCTTGGGAACGTACTTCAGGCGTTCGTCTTTCTCCAACTCTGCCGGATTGTCCAGCCGGGAAAGAGAAAGTAGCACACTGAGGGTGGGACATTGCCAGGTGCCGTTTTTTACAAATTGGGCAAACAGGGCTTTGGCCTTTGATTCATCGAAGGATTCGTAGGCCTGCGTCTCCGCGGCAGCCATGCCGGAGCCGCCCTGCACCTTCTCAAAAAGCTCGTCCTCACGGGTGGAACAACTCAGCGCCACCATGGTGAGATGCTCGATGGATTTCATGCCGGCATCCGAAGCTTCCGAGGCGCGCACCGAGGCGGGGACGTGTCCGGCGAAAGGGATATGGCGCTTCGAGGCTTCGTCCGCGATCGCCAGAAACGAATCGCGCGACAGGAAGCTATAGACTTTGATGAAATCCGCGCCGCGGTCCTTCTGCTGGGCGATAAATGCCCGGCCCTGCGCCGCGCCGGAGATAACGATGGAATCCGGCCAATACTGTTTTCCGTCGACGATGGGACTGGCCATAAAGAGGGTAGGACTCAACCGCACCGGCGACGCATGCTCCGCGCGCCACGCGTTGGCGTCCGGCGGTCCGAACATACTCCGCACCCCGACGATGCCGCTAGCAATCTCGAGCGGGAACATCCATTTCGAGTTCGCGTTCGAGTTCACGCCTGTCGCGCCGTGAACGTGCATGTCCCACAGCCCGGGAATCAGGAACCTGCCCTCACCTTCCACCACGCGCGTGCCCCGCGGGAGCCTGGCCCGCCGGGCGGGCTTCATGGCGGTGATGCGATCGCCTGCGACAATCACGGTCATGCCGTGCCGCGCCGGCTTGCCGGTTCCATCGATTACAGTGACGTTGGTGATCGCCAGCGGTTCAGCCGCCGTGATGAAACCCACGGGCAGAATCGAGAAAAGGAACAACGTGCAGATGCGTTCAATGAATCTACCGATCATCCAAGTGACCTCGGGCGGTATTATAACCCGTGGAAAAGTCGTACACGGCGGCGCTGCCTGCGGGAATTCGAAGATGGAGGTTGTTATGAGGCGAACAGGAACCGAAGAAGCATAGGGGCGGGAAGCGGACGATCCGATCCGGTGGTGTCCCACGCGCGATAGGTGGAGTCAGTAAACCCACCGCACGTCCCTGACCTGTGGACACCACCGCACAGTCGTTGATAGAGGTTCAAAAAGAGTTTTGAACGAATGTTGTTACCTCGATCGTAGGGCTTGCCGCTCCATGTGCCAATACTGAAAATTCTGTATATGGCCGCTTTGCAGGCTGTATCAGAGAAGGCTACGATAGGCTGTTCATGGCAAAACCTCTGGATGGAATCCGCGTTCTCGATTTCTCGCATGCTCTGGCGGGCCCTTACTGCACGATGCTGATGGCGGACTACGGGGCTGAGGTCTATAAGGTCGAGGGGGTTGATACCCATGACATGGGGCGAACCTGGGGGCCTCCGTTTCAGGGAGGGGAAGCGTCCTACTTCCTCGGGCTGAACTGCGGCAAGCGCGCGGTTTCCGTGGATCTCAAAGATGAGCGGGGACGGGAACTCTGCCTGCGGATGGCGGAGAAAACGGATGTGCTGATCGAAAACTTCCGTCCTGGGGCAATGGCGCGGCTCGGGCTGAGCTATGAGGAGGTGAGGGTACGAAATCCACGGCTCATCTACTGCTCCATTTCCGGCTACGGCCAGAACGGGCCATCGCGCGACAAGGCGGCGATGGATCTGATCGTGCAGGCGTCGAGCGGGCTGATGAGCGTGACCGGTACGGCGGACGGGCAGGTGGCCCGCTGCGGGCATTCGGTGGCCGATATTACGGCAGGGATGTTCGCGCTTATCGGGGTGCTGATGGCGATTCAGGCGCGCGAGCGGACTGGAGTAGGCCAGTTCGTGGACGTCTCGATGCTGGATTCGATGATCTCAGCGATGGCGTCGAGCTTCGCCTATTATCTGGGCAGCGGAATCATCCCGCGTCCGCTGGGGACGGCATTTGCCACGATCGTGCCCTATGCGGCGTTTCCGGCGAAGGATCGCGAGATCGCCATCGCGGTGGCGAGCGAGAGGCTGTGGGAGGCCTTTTGTGAGGCAGTGGAAAAGCCCGAGTGGGCGGCGGATGAACGGTTCGCCACAAATTCCCTGCGGGTGAAGCACCGCGGCGTTCTCGAGCCGGCGATCGTCGAGGTGTTCCGGCAGCGTACCGCCGAAGAGTGGACGGAGATCTTCCGGCAGCGCGGCATTCCGTGTACGCCTGTGCGGAATCTGAAAGAGGTGGTGGAGGATCCGCAGGCAGCGGCCAGGGGCATGTTTCCGGCGGTGACCCATCCGGCGGCAGGAGAGGTGCGGGTGACGGGAGTTCCGGTGAAACTCAGCGAGATGCCGGGCAGCGTCGAATCCGCCGCGCCGCTGGTGGGGCAGCATACGCGGGAGACGTTGAGGGTACTGCTGGGCATGAAGGATTCCGAGATTGACGAACTGGTTCGCGGCAGGGTGATTCTGGAAAGCGCGTGACGCCTACCGTTTTTCCGCCTGAGGCTGCGCGCGGAATTGGGCGAGGTGATTTTCGAGCACCTTTCTCAGATGCGAGGGCTGCGTGGACGGAGGGAGTTTCGAGATAGCCTCTTCGATGGTTTGGATGGCGGCGGGTGAATTGCCATTGGCCTGGTAGGCGCGGGCCAGCGTGTCGAGGAAGACGAGGCCGGTGCGGTTGGTCTTTTGCGCGGCGATTTTGGCGATCTCGAGGGCAAGGGGAGGGTTGCGCAGATCTTCCGGCCTTGCGGTGAGGAGGGCGTTGGCGTAGGAATGGATGAGGGCGGGGCGGGCTTCCGGAGCTCCCGCGAGCTCCTTCAACAGGGCGAGCCCGCGCCCGGCGTGGCGCCGTCCTTCCGTTGGGTTGTGCAGTTCGATGAAGTAATCGCCAACAAGCAATTCGAGCAGGGCCAGCCGTTCGCGAACGATTTCATTGGAGGGATCTCCCTTGGCCATCCTGTCCATCATCTCCAGGGAGCGTTGGGTGGATGCGAGCGCCTGGGGCATGTTGTCCAACTGCCAGTAGACATCGGATTCATTCTTATAGGTGGAAGCCATGTCGAACAGAGCGCGCTTGTCGCCGGGGTCGAGGCGGGCGAGTTCCTCATAGATGGCGCGTTGTTCATGGTAACGGTCGAGCGCGGCCTTGTAGTCGAGCAGTTCGAACTGGGTGTGGCCGACCTTGCCGAGGAGCATGGCGCGGAGGCGCTTCAAGTCGTCGCGATGGGTTTCGGCGTAGAGGGAATCGGCGGCCTCGGTGGCGAGTTGGTATTCGGCGAGGGCGAGAGTCCCTTCCCCATTGACGCGCCGGATATCGCCGATTTTCATTTTCATGATGGCGACGGCGCGGCGGGAGCGGAAGTTCCCGGGATCGATGGCGAGAACGGCGCGATTTTCTGCGAGGGAGGCCTGGAAGTGATCGAGGGCGATTTTCGGCTGGTCGTTGGAGGATTCGAAATCGCCGAGGGCTTCGTAGGCCGAGGCAAGATCCTGATGGGCGTCGATGTTGTCGGGTTGGGCAAGACTCAACTCGAGGAGCGTCTTGAGGGCGGTTGCGGCTCCGCGAATGGCCTCGGGCAATCTGCCCTGCTGCTCGTCTATGTCCGCTGTCTTGAGGATGGCAAGGGCGGCGTAACGCCGGGCGCGAGGATGTCCGGGATAGTTGCGGAGCACGGATTCGGCCGCGGCACGGGCTTTGGCGTAGGTTTCGAGGGCCTTGCGAGTGCTGCCCTGGTTCATTTCGTAGGGGCTGCCCTGTGTGCCCGCCAATTTGATGTATGCATCGGCGAGATCCAGTTGCAGGCCCACATCCGTGTTCGATTCCGCCGCCAGCCAACTGAGATATTCCGAGGTCTTTCCGATGATCTGGGAACGGGCGTAGGCCGAGCCTGGCATATCGCGGATGCTGTCGTGCACTTCGAAGAGGAACGTGCCGAGGAGGCCGCGCAACTCGTTGAAACGCCGCTCGGCGAGCGCGCGCTGGGTTTCGGCCACGCGCGACTGGCGGACAATGCCGGCGACTCCGGCGATGAGGATGAGCACCGCCAGCGCGGCGGCGGTGAAGGCCGCGCGGTTGCGGCGGGCGAGCCTGCCCAGGAGGTAGCCGAAAGTGTGCGTCCGTGCTTCGACAGGCTTCCAGGCGAGGTGGCGCTCGATATCGGCGGCAAGGCCGGAGCAGGAAGAGTAGCGCTGCTCAGGCTGCTTCTGTATCGCCTTGAGGATGATTGCGTCAAGGTCGCCGGCGATGCTTTGACGGAGCTTTTCCGGGGTGGCGGAGCGCTGGGCGGCAATTTCGGCAGGGTCTTTGCGGAACACCGCTTCACTTGGTTTTTCGGGCTGTAGTTCGCAGATGGCGTAGGCCAGCGCCACCTCGCTCGGCGTCTCCACGGCATAGGGCCAGCGGCCGGCGAGTAGTTCATATAGCAGGACGCCGAGCGCATAGATGTCGACGGCAACGGTCATGGGGCCTGTGCAGAGCTGCTCTGGACTCGCGTATTCCAGGGTGAAGGTGCGGAACACTTGGGTCATCTCGGAAACCTGCGCCGTGCCGCGCTCGCGGGCGCCCCGCATCAGTTTCGCGATGCCGAAATCGAGCAGTTTAGGGACGCCTTCGGCTGTGACGAGGATGTTGCGCGGCTTGATATCGCGGTGCACGATGAGGGCGCGGTGCGCGTACTGCACCGCGTCGCAGACCTGAAGGAACAGGCGGAGGCGCTGCTCGATTCCGAGCTTGTGGGTATTGCAGTATTCGTCGATGGGCGTGCCCTCGACGTAGTCCATGAGAAAGTACGGGAGACCTTCTTCGGTGACGCCTCCATCGAGGAGCTTGACGATGTTGGGGTGGTCGAGAGCGGCAAGAGTCTCGCGCTCCTGAAGAAAGCGTTCCGTGGCGTGCGGGGCGGCCGCATCGGGTGTGACCAGCTTGAGCGCGGCCTGTTTGCGGAACTGTCCGTCCACACGCTCGGCCTGGTAGACGCTTCCCATCCCGCCTGTGCCGATGAGGCGGGTGACTTCATAGGGGCCGAACCGGCGGCCCGCCATCGATGCAGAGTGAGGTCCCGTCATCGCAGCCGCAATCGCATTTATGTCCCGATACGCCTAAAATAGCACCTATGGACTCAGTTTCTCGAAGGACCTTTCTCGCCGCTGGTACGGTTGCTTCCACGGCCAAGGCATATACGCGAATTGTGGGAGCGAACGAACGCATCCGGATCGGCGTGATCGGGTGCGGCGGCATGGCCACGGGGCACATGCACGCGCTGGTGAAGATGAGGGAGGCGGAGAATCTGGAGATCGCCGCGGTCAGCGACTTGTACGAGAAGCGGCTGGAGAAGGCGAGCCAGCTCA
>JADLBD010000136.1 GCA_020847975.1 Bryobacterales bacterium
CGGACCACCGGCACGTCATCGCCCGGGAAATCGTACTTCGACAGCAACTCGCGCACTTCCAGTTCCACCAGGTCCAGCAGTTCCGGATCGTCCACCATGTCGACCTTGTTCAACGCCACCACGATGTAGGGCACACCCACCTGGCGGGCGAGCAGAATGTGTTCGCGCGTCTGCGGCATCGGGCCGTCGGTGGCCGCCACCACGAGAATCGCTCCGTCCATCTGCGCCGCGCCGGTGATCATGTTCTTGATATAGTCGGCGTGGCCGGGGCAGTCGACGTGCGCATAGTGGCGGTTGGGAGTCTCATACTCCACGTGCGCCACCGCGATCGTGATTCCGCGGGCCTTTTCTTCCGGCGCGTTGTCGATGGAATCGAAGCTCCGGAACTTCACCTTCGGGTTGTGCTTCGCCAGCACCCTGGTGATCGCGGCCGTCAACGTCGTTTTGCCGTGATCGATGTGCCCGATCGTGCCGATGTTTACGTGCGGCTTACTACGGTCGAATTTCTCTTTGGCCATGTAACGCGATTCTCCTGTTTGAAACCTATCTGCTTACTTTCCCTTGCACGCGGCTGATGATCTCTTCCGCGATGGCTGCCGGCACTTCTTCATACCTGCCGAAGTGCATGGTGAAACTGCCGCGTCCCTGCGTCCGCGAGCGCAGTTCCGTGGCGTAGCCGAACATTTGCGCCAGCGGCACCATTGCTTTGATGATCTGCGAAGTCCCCCGCAATTCCATCCCCTCGATCCGGCCGCGGCGGGAATTCAAATCGCCGATGACGTCGCCCATGTACTCTTCGGGAACAACGACTTCCACCGTCATGATGGGTTCGAGCAGCACCGGCTTCGCCTTGTGCGCCGCCGCCTTGATCGCCAGCGAGCCTGCAATCTTGAAGGCCATTTCCGAGGAATCGACGTCGTGGTAGCTGCCGTCATAGACGGCAACCTTGAGGTCCGACATCGGGTAGCCCGCCAGAATGCCGCCTTCGAGCGCTTCGATCATTCCCTTTTCGGCCGCCGGGATGTACTCCTTCGGCACCGCGCCGCCCACGATTTCGTTCACAAACTCGAAGCCAGACCCGGCCGGGAGCGGCTCGACGCGGATTTTCACGTGCCCGTACTGGCCCTTGCCGCCCGTCTGCCGCACGTGCCGCCCTTCGGCTTCGGCAGCTTTTCGGATGGTCTCCCGATACGCCACCTGCGGCTTACCGACGTTGGCCCCTACGCTGAACTCGCGCTGCATGCGGTCGACGATGATTTCCAGGTGCAGTTCGCCCATTCCGGCCAAAATCGTCTGCCCCGTCTCGTGGTCCACCGAAACGCGCAGCGTCGGATCTTCCTGCGCCAGTTTCCCGATGGCCATGCCCAGCTTTTCCTGGTCGGCCTTCGTTTTGGGCTCGATCGCCAGTTGGATCACCGGCTCCGGGAAGTCAATGGACTCGAGCAGAATCGCGTGCTTTTCCTCGCAGATGGTATCGCCGGTGACCACCTGTTTCAGTCCTACCGCGGCGGCAATATCGCCCGCCAGAACTTCGGTGATTTCTTCGCGCTTATTGGCGTGCATCCGCACGATACGTCCGATCCGCTCCCGCCGCCCCTTGCTCGGAATGTACACCGTATCGCCGCTGTTCACCTTCCCCGAGTACACCCTAAAGAAGGCCAACTGCCCGACAAACGGGTCCGTCATGATCTTGAAGACCAAGCCGGCAAAAGGAGCCGTGTCTTCGGACTTGCGCTCCATCGTCACTTCCGGATTGCCGACTTCCGTCCCCACCACGGGCGGGATGTCCACCGGCGAGGGCAGGTAATCGACGACGGCATCGAGCAGGTTCTGCACGCCTTTGTTCTTGAAGGACGAACCGCAGATCACCGGAAAGAGCTTCATGGCGATGGTGGCGCGGCGGATTCCGGCGAGGAGTTCCTGGCTGGTGATCGGACTGCCTTCTACAAATTTAGTAAAGAGCTCATCGTCGGATTCCGAAACGGATTCGATCAGCTTCTCCCGGTATTCGGCAGCCTTCGCCGCATACTCGGTGGGAATCTCCACATCATCGTACTTGGCGCCCAGCGTCTCTTCCCGCCAGATGCGCGCCTTCATGCCTACAAGGTCGATCACGCCGACGAACTTTTCTTCGGCCCCAATCGGCAACTGAATTGCGACCGGCCTCGCCTTGAGGCGGTCCACAATGGTATCGATGGCGTGGTAAAAATCCGCGCCAACGCGGTCCATCTTATTGATAAAGCAGATGCGCGGCACGCTGTACTTGTCGGCCTGCCGCCAAACCGTCTCCGATTGCGGCTGCACTCCCGCGACAGCGTCAAAGACGGCCACTGCGCCGTCGAGGACTCGCAAACTGCGTTCTACTTCCGCCGTGAAGTCCACGTGGCCCGGCGTATCAATAATGTTGATCTGAATATCTCGCCACGAAGCAGTGGTGGCAGCGGAAGTAATGGTGATTCCGCGCTCTTGCTCCTGTGCCATCCAGTCCATGACGGCAGTACCCTCATGGACTTCACCGATCTTATATGTTTTACCCGTGTAGTAGAGGATTCGCTCTGTAGTCGTGGTCTTACCGGCATCAATGTGCGCCATGATGCCGATGTTTCGCATTCTCTCTAATGGGATTGTGCGTGGCATAAAAAATTCAACTGCGCGCGCCTACCATCGGTAGTGGGCAAAGGCCTTGTTGGCCTCCGCCATGCGGTGTACGTCATCCTTCTTCTTGATCGCTCCGCCGCGCATGTTCGCGGCATCGTTCAGTTCGTTGGCCAGCTTATCCGGCATGCCCTTGTCCGGGCGAGACCGCGCGTTGCTCAAAATCCACCGGATCGCCAGACTGGTGCGCCGGTTTTGCGGCACTTCCACGGGCACCTGGTAGTTGGCTCCGCCCACGCGCCGCGTCTTAACCTCGAGCAGCGGTTTGCAGTTCTCGACGGCCTTCTTGAAGATCTTCAGCGGATCGTCCCCGCTGCGCTCCTTAATCTGGTCCATGGCCTGGTAAAAGATGCCCATGGCCGTATTCTTCTTGCCGTCCCACATCATGGAATTGATGAACTTCTCGGCAAGAGTGGAGTTGTAAATTGGATCGGGCTGGATCTCTTTTTGTACGGGTCTGCGGCGGCGAGGCATTTACCGGATCTCCTTAGGACTTCGGACGCTTGGCGCCATACTTCGATCGCGACTGTTTGCGGTTGGCCACGCCGGCTGTATCGAGGGTTCCCCGCACAATGTGGTAACGCACGCCGGGCAGGTCCTTCACACGGCCCCCGCGAATCAGCACAATCGAGTGCTCCTGCAGGTTATGGCCAACACCCGGGATATACGTGGTCACCTCAATCCCATTCGTCAAACGGACGCGCGCCACTTTGCGCAATGCCGAATTGGGCTTCTTCGGCGTCGTTGTGTATACACGCGTACACACGCCGCGCCGCTGGGGGCACGATTGCAGAGCCGGACTTGCCGTCTTGAACACCGTCGGCTTCCGGCCCTTACGCACAAGCTGATGGAACGTAGGCACGAGCTATCCCTTTCCTAGCCTTTTCATGGTCATTCTGGCCTGCCGATCTCCCGGGAAGAACTCCCTCCGGGCCGGTGGCCGGGATCGAACAAAATCTTGAACTTGCAGCCTGAAGCGGACTGCGTTGATGATCACGCGAGGGCACTTCGGACAGGTCCTTGCCACCTACGGCGCTTGCGTCCCCGGTAGCAGCGGGACCGGCCCCCAGACAGACTCTCCTTCAAGAGCAGTAACCAGGAGCAGAAGAAATCAACTCGCCAAACCTTCCTAAGTTAACATGGCGGGTGGGGGGTGTCAACTTTTTTCCTTGACTTTTTCCTCCATGTAGGGGAGGGGCGGGCTTTCCATGAAGGAGTGGAGAAAAAACCGTCCTCCCTTCTCCGACGAAGAGTTCCGGGAAAAGATTGCGGGTGTGCAATCCAGTCCTGCCGTCAAAACAGATCCCGAGACTGCGGCAGCCATTCACGAGACTCTCGCGGAGGAGGCCTGCTTCCCCCATCGTTCGTCCGGGCATACGCAAAGCTCGACAGGCTTACGCAGGATCGCATCTGGGCCGCCGCAGAGCGCTTTGGTGAAGAGGCCTACGGTGATGTGCGTTTATGAGGCCTCCTGGTCATTCCGATGTTCGAAACGCACTCGCTGGCGGAACAGTATTGGGCTTACGCGAAGTTCGACATAATCTATCATCACCCGGCCCGCCGCGCGACAATCTTGGTATGGGAGCTATTGCCGGGCTGTTCGGCTTAGCGCTGGCCGCCGCTGCACAGAATTCCTATGCGCCCGCGGCCACAGTAGCCGCCACTCGCAATGGCGACGTCCTGTTTCTTGGCGTCCCTTACCGGCAACGGGGATCGGATCAACCGGAGCACGGAAAGATATTCGCATACCAGGGTGATCAAGCCTCCGTCATTGCAATGCGCGGGCGCGAGCAGGATTATTACGATTTGTCGGAGCCGTCGGTGAGCGCTGACGGCACGGTTATTGCCTATGTTGGCAGACGCGAGTGCACGACAGAGCCCTGCCCCGTCGAGCTGCGTGAGTCGACGATCGTTGGCGTTCCGGGGCGGGCGGAGCTACGGCTTGCCGGCAAAGTGTTGGTGAGCGCTAATGGCCGCTACGCATCGCAGGTCGTACAGTTGGACGCAACCCGTGCTGAGGTGTGGCTTGTTGATCTGTTCAAGGAGCAGCGGGTTGAGGGAGGCATTACGGACCTTCCCGGCGCCGTGGGGGCTCCGGCTTCGAACGGCTCGTTGTTGCTTCAGGTGACGGATTTCCATTGGTACAGAGTCACAATGGGTGCTCGGGAGCTGTTGCCGTTTACGGCCTATTCGGCGAGGCTCAGTGCTCTGGGAAACAGGATCGTGTACAACGAAACCGACACCTACGAGACGGTGGTCTATGAATTATCGGATGGCTCGAAGCGGCGGATCGGGCGCTTGGCATCGGGCCACGATATCGTTGGAATGAGCGAGGACGGGCAGATATTCCTGTTGCTTTGTGCGAGTGATTGGAACACGGTCACTGACGTGCCGCTCCAGGTATGCACGATTCGGCATGATGGAACCGATCTTCGGCAGTTAACTGACGAACCGGGTGGTGTCGAGTTCCCGGTCATGACAGGGGACGGTCGAGTGGTGTTGTATTTTTCCTGGGATGGCAAAACTCTCAAACGTGTGGATCTCGCGACAGGGGCGGCTTCCAACGTGATGCGCTTTCCGGGGCTTCTCGCGTACAACGGTATCTCTAATCCCCCTTCGCCGACGGTTCCCGGCTCCATGTACGCGCTATACATTGGCGGTGTGGATGAGAGCCAATACACTGTTGCCGAAGCGCCGCTCCGGCCGGAGCTACAGGGTTTCAGAGTGCAGGTTAACGGCAGGGCGGCGCCGATCCTCGCCTTGGACGCAGAGGCAGGGCGATTTGCCTGGGAGAGAATGAGCGCGTATGCGTCACCGACGGCTCGTGTGCCCGCTATTTATATCCAGGTCCCTTGGAAAACGGAAACTTCCAATGACTCGAAGGGTGTAGCCGTGGAAGTGCACGGGCCAGCCGAGGGGCCATTCGAAGTGGTCACCCGCACGACTTTGCCTGTGTCTTCCTTTCTCCACGCTTCGAGCCATTTTTTACGAAGGGAGAAGGGATTGTTGCATTCCATAAGGAGTTCAATTCTTTCGTCACCGAAGAGGATCCGGCGACATCCGGCGAGACGGTGCACTTGTTGATGACAGGCTTTGGAGCAGTCAGTCCCACTGTTGAGGATGGGCAACTTCCACCTGCCGGTCAGCCCGCCGAAGCTCTGACGCGTCTCTCCTGCACGACGAGCAAGTATGACAACGCCTACCACCTCTGGTACTCCGTTCCGCTCGAAACCGGTCCAGCGGCACTGTTTCCATGGATGGTTGGCTATTACACGATCCCCCTGCGTGTTTCCGATGCGACGCACGGGGGTCTCAATTTACGCTGCGGGATAGCCGCGGGCTGGATTCCAGTCCACTAACACTTCGCCCAGCCGAAAGATGCGACAGAAAACCGTAAACACCGGGATGGGAACATCCTCAGAGTGCTTCCCATTCCTCCCGATCAATCTCAGCTTGCCGGAGGATGCGGACAAGCAGACCTCTGCTGATGTCCTCATTGTGAGGACTCGGAATCCGGACCCTTCCACGCCCTATCATGAATTGGTGATCGCCGCCGGACGCCGGCGGTTCGAAACCGAGCGCCCGAAGGTAGGCGATGAATTCTTTCCGTTTGATTGGACCAATCGCCGACGTCAGGCGACCTGGCGGATCTCGATGCGATTACCGTCGATCTCCGGGATCGGGGAGTGATCGGCAATGCTCAACAGCAGCCATCCCTCCAACACGTTCTCCAACTCCTCCCGGCAAGCCTCGAGGGTCTGAGCATTTGCCCAGACGCCCGGGATGGCAGGTATGCTGCCGTAGAACGAACCGTCATCCTCGAGGATCTCGTAGCAAGCCTGATGCATGGCTGCCCGGATATATGCGGTCAGCATGGCCTCATTGTCTCACTTCCGACAGATTCTCGCGGCAAACGAAACCTTACCGCCGGCACCGCCTTGCGCCTCAGCCGCTACTTCGGCACATCAGCAGACTTCCGGATGAATCTCCGGAGCGCCTATGAACTCGACTTGGCGCGCCGGCAGCTTGGAAAGGCGATCGAGCAAATCCCCAGACGATCAGTTCCCGCCAAGGACCCTTGTCCAGCGGCTTGAGGCACATCAGCGACTACCGCTGGTTCGACGCCTCCGCCGCCAGTTTCAACTCCCTGTTCACCTGGTCCAGCAGTTCCTTCGCCTTCTGGGCGTGCCCCTGCAGGTCCCATTCGTTCGCCCGCTGCGCATCCACTACCCGCTCCCACGCCTGCCGGCTCAACCGCTGTGCCGCCGCAAGGTTCGGATGCCTTCCGGGAGAAACGTTTTGCTTCGGTCTCTGTGCGATGGCAACGCCTCCAAGCAGCAGCAGGGACGCAAAGATGGTGGCAATCACTCGGATTTTTGTCATAGCGGGGATTGTAAGGTCCGTCCGGCGCCGGCACAATACTGGAAGTTCTCTACTCTTCGTTCCGATTCCACGCTACTGGCGCTCCTCTCCACCAATCACGGATATTAGAAAGGAGTCATGTCCTCGACAACCAAGATCGCCCTCGTCACCGGCGCCGGAAGCGGCATCGGACGCGCCGTCGCTGTGGCCCTCCAGGCTGCCGGCTATTCCGTCACCCTGGCCGGACGCCGCCCCGCCGAGTTGGAGAAAACCGCCTCGCTCGCCAGAGCTTCCGGCGGCAAGATGCTCACCATCCCGACGGACATCAGCGACCCGGATTCCGTTGCCGCCCTTTTCGCCGGCGCCCAACAGGAATTCGGCCGCCTGGACGTCCTATTCAATAACGCCGGCATCGGCGCGCCTGCCATCCCCATGGAGGATCTCACTCTCGAGCAGTGGAACACTGTCGTCGCCGTCAACCTCACGGGAGCTTTCCTTTGCGCCCAGCAAGCCATGCGCATCATGAAAGCCCAGGAACCCCGCGGCGGCCGCATCATCAACAACGGCTCGATCTCGGCCCACACGCCGCGCCCCCACTCCGCTCCCTACACGGCGACCAAGCACGCCATCACCGGACTTACCAAGTGCATCTCCCTTGACGGCCGAAAATACGACATCGCCTGCGGCCAGATCGACATCGGCAACGCGGCCACCGAAATGACCGAGCGCATGACGGCGGGCGTGCCGCAAGCCAACAGCACCATCATGGTGGAGCCCCGCATGAACGTCCAACACGTGGCTGACGCCGTGGTCTACATGGCCAGCCTCCCGCTTGATGCGAACGTTCAGTTCATGACCGTCATGGCCACGAAGATGCCCTTCGTCGGACGCGGCTGACGCGTTACCATAAGCCCTAACCACCCCACATGAACGACTACCTGCTCTCCTTCCTCCTGGGCATTATTGAAGGACTCACGGAATACCTCCCGGTCAGTTCCACCGCCCATCTCCGCATCACGGAAGCGCTGCTCGGCATCGACCTCTCCGACGGCTACTGGAAGATGTTCTCCATCGTGATCCAACTTGGCGCCATCCTCTGCCTCCCCATCTACTTTCATCGCCGCATCAGGGAGTTCCTGGTCACTTTCCCCAAAGGAATCCGCGGAGACCGCACTCGGTTGACTCATCCTCTCACGCTCACCCTGCTCGCCTTCGTCTGCACGGCTGTCCCCTCGCTGCTTGCCTCGAAGATTATCGGCAAGCACCTCGAGAGCCTCACCATCATGGGGGCTTCGCTCATCATCGGCGGCGTCATCATGTGGCTGGTCGACGCCCGGTACGGCAACCTTTCCCGCCCCGGAGACGTGGAATCCATCATGCCGCACCAAGCCATCTGGATCGGCCTGCTCCAGACCCTGGCCCCTGTCTTCCCCGGCACCTCCCGTTCCATGGCCACCATCACCGCGGGAGAACTGGTCGGCCTCTCGCGCACGACCGCGCTCGAATTTTCCTTCCTCCTCTCGATCCCCACCATGGTGGCCGCCACCGGGTACGACCTTATCAAGTTCATCCGCCACCCTGAGGAAAGCGGCAACTCCGGAGCGCTCCACTTCGATGCCCATGGCGTTACCATCCTCGCCATCGGCTTCATTGTCTCCTTCTTCGTAGCGTGGGGCGTGGTGGCCTGGTTCATGCACTGGGTCCGCAAGCACGGCTTCATCCCGTTCGCCATCTATCGCTTCCTCGCCGGCGCAGCGGTCCTCGCCTGGGCCTGGAAATGATTGCGCTCATCGCCGCCTTACTCCTCTCCCCCGCGCTGGCACAACACACCGCGCCGGTTTGCGGCGGCGACAAGGGCGACCCGCTCAATTGCTACAAACTCGACACCAACATCACCAACCCCGGCGCCGTCCTCATCGATCCGGCCTATCGCCGCACCCTCATCGCCGCCCTCGACAAGCAGGATTCACAACGCGTCTGCGGCGCCAACCCGTTCGCCGATATAGGAGCGCTTCAGCCCTCCGTCACCCTCAAGAACGTGGCCATCCGCGCCGCCCAAGCCACAGGTCCCGCCGGCCTCGCCACGCTCTCGAGCGGAGAAATCGCCACTTCCGACGCTCTCATTCTCGGCTACTTCGGATTCCAGTTCCGCCGCGACCGCGCCAGCCAGTCCCACTCGATCGATTTTCTCGCCGCCGATGTTCCCGAACTCCGCAACGCCGGCCTCACCCCCGGAGTCACGCCAGCCAATATTGTCCTGACGACCCGGAGATGGCTGCGTTCCTGGTCCGCGCTCGTCTGAGTGTCGCCCCAGGCGGCACGTTCCCTTCCGTCCTGGCCCACATTCCGAGGACGCGCCGGAAACCCACCCGTTCTTTTCCTATATCCAGAAGATGCGCCAGCTTGGAATCACCACGGGATGCGCTACCGCTGCCTACTGTCCGGATGCCCCCACTACGCGCGGGCAGATGGCTGCGTTCCTGGTTCGCGCGTTCCTGACTCCGTGAACCTGATCCTTCGCGGCCGGGCTGGGATCGCTTCTACCGCCTTCGCTTTTCGCCGGACCACATCAACGCCTGCCACAATGTCGCCGCCAGGGCCACCGCCCCCAATGTCATCAGCATGCCGGCCACCAGTTCCATCGGGAAGGATAACGCTCGCGCATTGCTGTTCGGAACATCCTCCTGCAAAGGCGCCAACCCTGCATGCTCACAGCTCTTCAACGGATCCTTTCGCAGGGTCTCATTCAGCGTCGACTCCGGACCGCATCCCGGGGTGGGCATGGCCGGGCCGCTCAGGCGGAGATCCGGATCGGGGGAAGGAATCCTTTGTGCTCCCAGTTCCGTATTCAAATCCGAAGACATTGGCAATTCAGGCTGGATCGACCCCGCCCAAACCATCCGAAACCCTAGAAAGGCTGCCCAGATTAGGAACAATCCTACTCGTTTGCGTGCCATGACAGGACCTGCTCTGATTCGTAGAGTGAGGGGAGAGAATGCCGGCAGAGGCCAGCTCTATACCCAACAGTATAGTCCCCCTGGTACTACTTGGCGGCAACGCCTCACAACTCCAGCCCGCTACAATACATACGATGGCTCCCAAAGTGCGCAAAGCGGTCTTCCCCGCCGCAGGTCTCGGTACCCGGTTCCTTCCCGCCACGAAGGCACAGCCCAAGGAGATGCTGCCCCTTGTAGACAAGCCTCTCATTCAATATGGAGTCGAAGAGGCCATCCACTCCGGCATCCACAACATCATCATCGTCACGGGCCGCGGAAAGAGTGCTATCGAGGACCACTTCGACGTGAGCTTCGAACTCGAGCATCTCCTCGAGACGCGCGGCAAACGCGACCTGCTCGCCAGTGTTCGCGGCATCTCCGACATGATCGATGTCTCCTACATCCGTCAGAAAGAAGCGCTCGGCCTTGGCCATGCGGTCCTTCGCGCCAAGGAATTGGTGGGCCAGGAACCCTTCGCTGTCGTTCTCTCCGACGACATCATCGACGCGGAAATCCCGTGCCTCCGGCAGTTACTCGATATCCATGAATTCTACGGCGCCTCCGTGTTGGCTCTCATGGAAGTGGACGGCCCCGAAATCTCCGCCTATGGCGTCGTCGATGCCGATCCGGTCGCGCACAACGGAATGGGTGACCGCCTCTTCCGTATCCACAACATGGTGGAGAAACCCAAACCCGGCGACGCTCCGTCGAACCTCGCCATCATCGGCCGGTACATCCTCACTCCGGATATTTTCGAATCCATCGAGTCGATCCCTCCCGGCAAAGGGGGTGAGATTCAGCTCACGGACGCCATCAAACATCTCCTGCGCAACCGCCCGGTCTACGGACTCAAGTTCGAAGGCAAGCGCTACGATGCGGGCGACAAGTTGGGGTTCCTACAGGCCACCGTGGAACTTGCGCTTCGCCGGCACGACCTCGGCAGCGCGTTTCGCGAATACCTCAAATCCATGGCCCTGTAACCCTCCGATGACTATTCCTTTCGAGCTTCCGGTGAGAGCGAGCGAGGCATCCGCACTTGCCGATCTGGTCTTCCAGATGGCCGAAGGCCGGACGCTCAGCGGCGAACTTCGCCAGCGAATCGGGAACCGTCTTGCTGCTCTCGGATTCGAAACGCTCATCCCGTACCCTGGATCCCTTCAACGCGACCCCACTCATCAATCGGTCTACTACATCGCTGTGGACGGCTCCGCAACTCACCATACCCAGCAACTCCTCCTCCGCCTCGCTCCGGCCGCTTCCCCTGCCAGTGGCCTGTTTCCGCAATCCGTTCTCATCGGCCGCATGCGCCCGGGCGGCGGGCGGGAAATCATCGTCAACAGCATCCCTTTTTCACCCTCCGACAGCCGCCACATTCTTACCTTCGCCGAGCAGGTGGACCGCGCCTTCCTGCCTCGCCCCCAGGGAGCCCAATCCTCCATCACCGTCGCCGGAGATCATCCCGAGAACACTTTTCCTGCCGCCTTCACCGCCTTCCGCAACATACACCGTAAGACGGGGCGGAACATCGCCTCCGTGGCCGGACCGTACGAAACCTGTCTCTGGGCCGCGATTCGCGCCGGGTGGCGCGAGGGCTACATCGCCGAGGCCCCCGCACTTTTCGTTGCAGGTTCCGGTGAGGACGAGATCGCCGCATCTCTCGAAGCCGCCAAGGACGATATCCGCCGCGCTCCCGGGTACACGCGCTTTATCGCTGCTCTCCCCCTGCTGGAAACCGGCGCGGGTCCGGACGTCGAGGGCCGATTCCATCAGATTCTCGTCAATGACGAGGCCGACTGGGTGCTCGACGAATTTTCTCGCACATTCCCGACCGGAGAAGCCCATTACGAATTCAGCCGTATCGACCTCATGCGCCTGGCGGTGAACTTCGTACGCGGCCTCAAACTCATCGAGGAGATCCACGACACGATTCGCCTCACCCGGATCCAATCCGGCTTCGGACGCATGTTCGATTTCGAGTTTTCCCTAGCCCAGACGGAAAACGCCACGACGCCGCAAGACCTACTCTTCTGCCTGCATTGGTTGAAGTCGCGCGGCCGCCCCGCTCAACTCGCCGCTCCCAACCTCGGTCTTCCGGTCAGCCAGTCTGATGTTTCGGCCCTCGCCGCAGTCGCCCGCTATTTCCACACAGCCCTCAGCATCCCATCCAGCAGCGGCCAATCTCCGGATCTCCTGGCGGAGATCGCCCACGCCACGGCCGGACGCTGGAATTACAGGATCACTGACGGCGGCTGCGATGCAGCCCACATTGAATGGGTGGCCGAGCAACTTCGCGCGTAGATAGCGCGCAATCACGCCGGGCCGCCCACGGGTCGAAGTCAGGCCGGCGGTTTCTGCTTCCGGAGTTCCTCAACTTCGTTCGAGTTCAAGCACTCGATAAACTCTCGCAAGTCGCTGCTTAGAGGCATCGGGATGGGCTCGTTCCCGCAGTTGGAAGAATATGGCGATCCGCTGCTGCGGGGTCATCTGAATGCGGCAAAGGGAATCGGCGAAATCGGCTTCCTCAAAGGCGTCGAAGACGCGGACTACTTTCTCCACAATTCTATTTTACCTTGCTTTGGCTTGGTTGCTTGCTTCGGCGGTGGCGGTTGCCCGCCGTAGGCTTGGATGGTTAGATCAAGTGCTCGAGCGGAAACTGTAGCACCGGCGAAACCCGCCATCATGGAATGTGTGGAAATAATTGAACGAATGGCGGGGACGACGGGGCTCGAACCCGCGACCTCCGACGTGACAGGCCGGCGTTCTAACCAGCTGAACTACGTCCCCGCTTGAAGTGGAGCGAACTTTTTAGAGTTTAGCACGGGGCGAAGGAGAAGCTCAACGCAACGGGCTGGTTTCACGATAGAATCGGGTGTTTGCGCAGTCTAATTCGAAAGAGAAGCAAGGAGCAGGACTATCCATGAGCCAAGGCGCCACAAGCCCGGCCGGCGAGGTGCAACGATTTGATCCGGCCATTGACGAACTGATTCCCCGGGATGCCGTCATCGAAAAACTGGCGGGGGGATTCACGTTCACGGAAGGTCCCATCTGGTTTCGCGAGGGGTATCTGCTGTTCAGCGATATTCCGGAGAACACGATTTATAAGTGGGTTCCATCCGGGGAGGTGACTGTGTTCCGCAAGCCGAGCGGGTTTGACGGGACGGGGGCTCCCAAGGGGGCTTTCATCGGATCCAACGGATTGACGCTCGACCACGAGGGGCGGCTGACGATCTGCGAACATGGCAACCACAGGGTGACGCGGCTCGAGAAGGACGGTTCGCTGACGGTGCTGGTTTCGCACGAGGGCGGGAAGAGGTTGAACAGCCCGAACGACGTGGTGTACAAGTCCGACGGAGCCATGTACTTCACGGACCCGCCGTACGGATTGGTGGGGCAGGACCAGGACCCTGAGAAAGAGCTGAATTATAACGGAGTTTACCGGCTGAAGGACGGCGTGTTGACGCTGCTGTACAAGGATCTGACACGGCCGAACGGCCTGATGTTCACACCGGATGAGAAGCACATGTATGTGGGGAATTCCGATCCGAACCGGAAGGTCTGGATGCGGTTCGCGGTGCGGGAAGACGGCACGCTGGCGGATGGGGAGTTGTTCGCGGACCTTACCCACCTGCAGGAGGGCGGACTGCCGGACGGGATGAAACTCGACACGAAAGGGAACCTGTACTGCACGGGTCCGGGGGGGACGCACGTGTTCAACCCGGAGGGAAAGCGCCTGGGGGTGATCGTGACTCCGGAGATTCCGGCGAACCTGCATTGGGGTGAGGCGGACGCGCGGACGTTGTACATTACGGCGCGGACGGGGTTGTACCGCATCCGCACGAGCGCGACGGGGATCCGGCCGGCGGCCTGCTGAGGCGTTTGTCTCTACCGGCGGTGATGCATGCGGGCACTGTTGCGGTAGGTATCGAGAACTTCGCGCGCGGTTCGCTCCCAACTGAAGCGGCGGGCCTGGCGCAGGCCGGCGATGATGAGCCGCTCGCGGAGTTCGTGATCCAACAGAACCTCTTTGATGCCGCGGGCGATATCGAAGACATTTTCGGGGTTCACGACCATGGAGGCGTCGCCGACGACTTCAGGCAGCGAACTGACGTTGGATGAGACGACCGGGGTTCCGCAGGCCATGGCTTCAAGAGGCGGAAGGCCGAATCCTTCGTACAAAGAGGGGAAGACGAAAACGGTGGCTGCTTCGTAAAACACGCGCAGGGTGTCGAAGGGGACAAAGCCGAGAAACCGTACGGCGTTGGCCATACGGGTCTGGACGACCGCGCGGCGCACGCTCGGGTAGCGCGAGATTTCGTCGCCGATGATGACGAGACGGAGGTCCTTATAAATAGGATGAGATTCGAGTTCGCCGCGGAGAACGGCGAAGGCTTCGACCAGGCGCGGGATGTTCTTCTGGGGACGGATGGTTCCGGCATACAGAAGGAACGGGCAGGTGATCTGGTAGCGTTCGAGGATGCGGCGGCGTTCGAGGGTAAGGATTTCGGGTCCGGCGGCGCGAGCGTCGGCGGGAGGTTCATGCTCGAAGAAACGAGGGTCAGGAGCGTTGTAGATGAGCCGGATGCGCTCGGCGGGGATGTCGAGCAAGCCTTCGACGTCGGTCTTGGTGGCCAGGGATACGGCGATGATCGTATCGGCGCGCATGAGTCCGCGCCGGAACCGGTAGCGGCGTAAGTCATAGCGCCAGCCCGCGGGGTAGTCAAACATGAGCCGGCTGACGTCATGCACGGTGACGACGTAGGGACGGGGCATGAAGAAGGGGACGATGGTAATCGGGATGTGAAACAGATCCGCGTGTAGGCTGTGGAGGAAGAGGGGGAAGGAGAAATGGTCTGAAAACTCGGTGTCACGGCCTTCAAACCAGGTGAGAGTGAAGTTGGCGGGAAGGCCGGTCAGGAGCCCGGAATCGGACTTGTGAGCGACGAGGATGTACTGATTCTCGCTGTCGAGCTTGCCCAATGCCTGCATCAGGTTGCGAATATACGTGCCGACGCCGAAGTCGCGGACATGCCGGGCGTCGATCGCAATCCGGAGAGGCATGCGGTTATGTCAGCGGGAGGCGGTAAGCGGAGCGGCCTTCCAGGGATAGAGCGGGAACCGCGCGGTAAGGGCTCCGACGCGGCGGGCGACCGAGGCGATGACATCTTCGTTGGTGAGATTCGAGAGGACTTCGGCGATGAGGAGGCCGACCTCGCGCATCTCCGCCTCGCCGAACCCCCGGGTGGTGACGGCGGGGCTGCCGAGGCGAATGCCGCTCGGATTGAGCGGGGGGTTGACGTCGAAGGGGATGGCGTTCTTGTTGACGGTGATGTGGGCGCGGTCCAGAGCTTTTTCGGCCTCCCTGCCGCGGACGCCTTTCGCGAATATGTCAACGAGCAGGAGATGGGTGTCGGTTCCACCCGAGACAATACGAAAGCCCTGTTCGGAAAGCGAAGCGGCGAGCGCCTGGGCGTTGCGGACGACCTGCTTCTGGTAGTCGACGAAATCGGGGGACATGGCCTCGAGGAACGCGACGGCCTTGGCGGCGATGACATGCACGAGGGGGCCGCCCTGGATGCCGGGAAAGAGGCTCTTGTCGATGGCGGCTCCGTATTTTTCCCTGGCGAGGATGAGACCGGCGCGGGGACCGCGGAGAGTCTTGTGGGTGGTGGAGGTGACGATATCGGCCCAATCGCAGGGATTGGGATAGATGCCGGCGGCTACGAGGCCGGAAAAGTGAGCCATGTCGACAAGGAAGATGGCTCCCACCGAATCGGCCACTTCGCGGAATTTCCGGAAGTCAATGATGCGGGGATAGGCGCTCGCTCCGGCGATGAGCATCTTGGGTTTGTGCTCGGCGGCAAGGCGGGCGAGTTCGTCGTAGTCGATGGTTTCGTCTTCCTTCCGCACGCCGTAAGGCACGACTTTGTAGGTCTTGCCGGAAAAGTTGAGGTGGTGGCCATGAGTGAGATGACCGCCGTGGGCAAGGTTCATGCCGAGGATGGTGTCGCCCGGGGAGAGGACGGCGGCATAGGCGGCCTGGTTGGCCTGGGAGCCGGAATGGGGCTGAACGTTGGCGTATTCGGCGCGGTAGAGTTTTCTGACACGGTCGCGCGCGAGGTTTTCGACAATGTCGGTGACTTCGCAACCGCCATAGTAGCGCTTGCCGGGATATCCTTCGGCGTACTTGTTGGTGAAGACGCTGGCCGTGGCTTCGAGGACCGCCTCGGAGGTGAAGTTCTCGCTGGCGATGAGTTCGAGGCCGGAGTTCTGGCGCTCGACTTCGGCGCGGATAGCGTCGGAAATCTCCGGATCGACCACGGCCAGAGGCCTGGCCATTCGTTCCTGTTCGGTCATTCTAATCAAAGTCTCCTTGGATTGCATCGGCGCGCCGTTCGACGGCGGTAATCTTGCCGACCCGGCGGGCATGACGGCCCCCGAGGAAACCGGCGCCGAGAAAGATTTCTGTGAGTTCGGAGGCCTGGTCGATGGTGGTGTAGCGGGCTCCGATGGCGAGGATGTTGGCGTCGTTGTGCTCGCGGGTAAGGCGCGCGACATCCGCGTTCCAGGCGAGAGCGGCCCGAACTCCCGCTACCTTATTGGCGGTGATGGACATGCCGATGCCGGTGGAACAGATCAGGATGCCGCGCTCGGCGCGGCCCTGGCTGACGTCCTCCGCCACGAGGATGGCGTAGTCCGGATAGTCGGTGGATTCGGCTCCGGAGGCTCCGCGGTCGAGGACTTCATGGCCGAGCGCGGACAAACGGCGGCGAATCCCCTCTTTCAGTTCGTAACCGGCATGGTCGGCTCCGACGGAAATTTTCATATCCCGAGAACTCCATGGTATCGAACCCGGCCAGCGGCCGCGCGGGTTTTTCAGGGTGCTCGAAAACGGCCACGGCGGCTAGCGGGTAGCGACGAGATTGGGGCTGAGTTGTTCCATCACGGCCATGACTCGAGTGGCGTAGTCTTTGCGCGCCGGATTGTAGAGCCGCAGTTTGGCGCGGATATCCTTGCCGGCGTAGATGGGCGACTTGGCGAGGCGCTCGGCGACATAGTGGATGCCCTGGCGGGCGGTGCGAAACCTGGACTTGCCGGAACCCCAACCCATGAGATTTTTTCCCTGCAGGTACTTGCCGCCGCTTGATTCGAGGAAGACGATGCTTGGCAGAAGACGCCAGTCGAGTCCGTTCCTGTCGGCGGCGGTGAGGAAATCGCCTGTCAGGTCACTGATGGGGCATTGATGAGTCTGGAAGAAGTTGCGGAGGGCGCGGTAGCGGGGATCATCCTTGCGGACCGCGGATTGCGCGATAGCGGCCTGGTTGCCGCCGGAAAAGGCGCCTGCCGGTCCCAGGAGAAAAGCGAGGGCGGCTCCGCGGGCAATGATCTCCTTGACGGTGCGGCGGACGGTTCCGGCGTTTGCGGCGGCCGCCTGGATCTGGGCAGCTTCACGGGCCGCTTTGATGAGTTTGCGATTCAGGTCGTCAGCCAAGTCCTCGTCGATGGTCTTGGCGTACTGGCGGAGAAAATTGTCGCGATAGATGCCGCCTGGCAGTTTATCGAGGTCGAGGTCTTCTATGGCTTTGAGGTAGTAGCAGGAAATCTTGGTCTGATCGGCAATCGTCTCGAGAGAGATACCCTTACTTTGGCGAAGGGTGGCCAATTGCAGAATTTCAGGCTTGTACTCCATGAAAAACAACTCCTAGTCGGGAAGAACTTCAGTTAGCACGACGAACAACCCAGGTGAGGGAGAAACCCTACGGAAGGGGCAAAGGTCAAATGTTACCACAGGTGAGGCGTGGAAGGTGTGAGCCAGTGTAGGACGGCAGACGGTATACTCCAACCAGGAAGGGTTGCGATGAGTAATCGTAGAGCGGGACTTGGATGCATTCTGCTTCTTGCGGCGACGGCGGGGTGCGGGGGTGAACCGAAGGGCGCGGCGAACGCGGACAGGGAGACTGCCGCCCCGCGAAAACTGGATCTGTTGCCCGGCATGCCGCCGGTGGTGGATCCGGGCAACATGTATTCGGAGACAACGGCGGACAAGATGAGTCCGGCGGTGAAGGGGCAGAAAGAGCTGATCTACGTTCCCAACGCGGGGGGAAATTCGGTCAGCGTGATAGATCCGGCGAAGATGCGGGTGGTGGATACGTTCCGGGTAGGGAAGGAACCGCAGCATGTGGTGCCGTCCTATGACCTGAAGACTCTATACGCGACCAATGACCTGAGCGATACGTTATCCGTGATTGACCCCTACACGGGAAAGTTCGTAAAGACGCTTAAGGTGGACGATCCCTACAACATGTACTTCACGCCGGACGGGAAGTACGCGATCGTGGTGGCGGAGCGTAAGAAGAGGCTGGATTTCCGGGACCCGCACACGTTCGAACTGAAGCAATCGCTTCCGGTGCCATGCCGCGGGGTGGATCACATCGATTTTTCAATTGACGGAAGGTATCTGATTGCGACCTGCGAATTTTCGGGGCAACTGGTGAAGGTGGACGTGGCGAACCGGAAGGTGGCCGGGGCGCTGTCGACTCCAGGAGGCGGCATGCCCCAGGACGTGAAGGCGTCGCCGGACGGGAAGGTTTTCTACGTGGCGGACATGGACGCCAACGGAGTCCACCTGATTGATGGGGACGCGTTCCGGGTAACCGGATTCATTCCGACGGGGAAAGGGGCGCACGGGCTGTATGTGAGCAAGGACTTCAAGTACATGTACGTGACAAACCGCGGAGAAGGCAGTGTGAGTCTCATCGATTTGGCGAGCCGGAAGGAAGTGAAGAAGTGGTGGATACCGGGAGGAGGGAGTCCGGATATGGGGAACCTGTCGGCGGACGGCAAGATCTTCTGGGTATCGGGGCGGTACCACCACGTGGTTTACGCAATTGACACAACGGACGGCAAGGTGCTGGCGAAGATCAAGGTAGGGCGCAACCCGCACGGGTTATGCGTATGGCCGCAGCCGGGACGGTATTCGACCGGGCACACGGGCATCATGCGGTAAGAAGGGCTAGAGCTTGAGGAGGGTGCGAAGCCGTTTGGTCTGGACGCGGCTGACGGGGATTTCGGACTGTTTCTTGTCATCCATGCGGAGTTGATAGCTGGACTTGAACCATGGCACGACCTCACGGATGCGGTTGATATTGACAAGATAGGAGCGGTGAGCGCGCCAGAAGAGGTCGGGGTCGAGGTTGGACTGCAGTTCCTCGATGGTGCGGTAGTTGGACTCACCTTCGAGGTTCGTGGCGACGACGGTGATGAGACCGTCCTCGATGGTGGCGTAGATGATATCGTGCGCGTCGACGATGAAATTCCGGGCTCCGCTTTTGATGAGGACTTTGTTGCGCTGGAAAGCGGGTTTGTGCGCGGGCGGGGTTCCGGGCGGCTCGATTTGCCTGTCGAGAATGACGCGGCGGACGCGTTCGATTGTCTCGGCGAGGCGGTCCTTATCGACGGGTTTGAGGAGATAGTCGGTGGCTTCGAGACGAAAGGCTTCGACGGCGTAGTTATCGAAGGCGGTGACGAGGACGAAGTAGGGGAGGGAGGCCTGGCGGTCGCGCAACTGGCGGATGACGCTCATGCCGTCCATGCCGGGCATCTGGACATCGAGGAAGACGAGATCCGGCTCGAACTCCTCGACGAGACCGAGGGCCTGAATGCCATTGCGTCCGACGCCATGGATTTCGATTTCGGGGAATTGCTTCAGAAGGTAGAGGAGTTCGTCACAGGCGAGTTGCTCGTCGTCCGCGATAACTGTGTGTATCATGGTAACCGCGCGATCGGGCATGCAAGATGCTAGTATAACATTTGACGCACTTTCCTATCCCTTCGGAAAAAGCAGGCGGCACGCTCGCCGGGTGGTGCGTCCTTAGCTGAGAAGGAGCCCTCGAAGTTTGCCAACCCAGAATCCCGTGAACGTTGCTCCGGCGGAAGGAAAACTAGGAGTACTGATCCCAGGCATAGGCGCCGTTTCCACAACATTTATCGCCGGTGTGGAAGCCGTAAAGAGAGGCCTCGGGCAACCGGTCGGATCGTTAACGCAGATGGCGACGATCCGGCTCGGAAAACGAACCGACGGCCGGTCGCCATACATCAAGGACTTTGTACCGCTGGCGGGTTTGAACGACCTGGTTTTCGGTGGTTGGGACATCTATCCCGATACTGCTTACGAAGCGGCCGCGAACGCGAAGGTGCTCGAGGCGGGACTGCTTGAGAAGATCAAGGAGCCGCTGCAGCGGATCAAGCCGATGCCGGCGGTGTTCGAGCAGGACTACGTACGGAGGATTCACGGGCCGAACGTGAAGACGGCCGGTTCGAAGATGGACAAGGCGGAAGCGTTGATGGCGGACATCGCGGGCTTTCGCAAAGCCAACGACTGCTCGCGGCTGGTGATGATCTGGTGCGGTTCGACGGAGGTGTTTCACCGTCCGACCGAGGTGCACCAGTCCTTGAGCAAGTTCGAGGAGGGATTGCGGAGGAGCGATCCGGAGATCGCGCCCAGCCAGATATACGCCTATGCGGCGCTCAAGAGCGGAGTTCCGTTTGCGAACGGGGCTCCGAACCTGACGCATGATTTTCCGGCGCTGCTCGATCTGTCGCGCGACCGCGGAGTGCCGGTCTGCGGGAAGGACTTCAAGACCGGGCAGACGTTCATGAAGACGCTGCTTGCTCCCGGGTTCAAGGCGAGGATGCTGGGGGTTCACGGCTGGTTTTCGACGAATATACTGGGGAACCGGGACGGCGAGGTGCTGGAGGATCCCGGGTCGTTCAAGTCGAAAGAGGAGACGAAGCTGTCGGTGCTCGAGCAGATCCTGCAGCCGCATCTCTATCCGAACCTGTACAAGGACCTGTATCACGCGGTGAGGATCAACTATTATCCGCCGCGCGGAGATGCCAAGGAGGGGTGGGACAACATCGATATTTTCGGATGGCTGGGCTATCCGATGCAGATCAAGATCGATTTTCTGTGCCGCGATTCGATTCTGGCGGCGCCCCTGGTGTTGGATCTGATCCTGTTCATGGACCTGGCGCAACGGACGGGGTTGAAGGGGATTCAGGAGTGGTTGTCGTTCTACTTCAAGGCTCCGATGACGGCTCCGGGGCTGTACCCGGAGCATGACATCTTTATCCAGTTGATGAAGCTGAAGAACACGCTGCGCTGGATGCGAGGCGAGGATCTGATCACGCATCTTGGACTGGAGTATTACGATTAGGGCCGGAAGGACCCCCGTCGAATTCAAACGGGAAACCGCTGCGGCAGCGGGCAACAGTGGGAAAACGAATGGGGGAGCTCCGGGCCACGGGAGTTGTGTCCACGTATGAAAGTGCTCGTCATTGGTGGAACCCTCTTCATAGGCCGCACACTGGTGCAGAGCCTGATGAAAGAGGGCCACGAAGTCTGGGTGATGCACCGGAGGCCGGAACATGACCTGGGAAAAAAAGTTGGAAACCTGGTGGCGGACCGGAACCAGCCATCCGAGGTGAAGCGCGCGCTGGCAGGCACGCATTTCGACGTCGTCTTCGACAATGTTTACGACTGGCAGCGAGGCACGACGGCGGCGCAGGTGGAAGCCACGGTAAAAGCCTGCGGCAGCCAGCTCAAGCGATACGTGTTCATGTCGAGCGTGGCGGCCTACGGTGATGGATTGAATCATCACGAAGGCGACGCGCTGGCTCCGGATGAGCATCCGGACGCGTACGTGCGGAACAAGGCGATGACGGAGCGGATGCTGTTCCGGATGCATCAGCGGTACGGGACGCCCGTGGTGACGCTGCGGCCTCCCTACATCTATGGTCCGGCCAATCCGTTCTACCGGGAGGCGTTCTTCTGGGATCGTATCCGGGATGGACGGCCGGTAATCATCCCAGGAGACGGCCGGCGGCTGATGCAGTTCGTGTATGTGAACGACTTGGTGTGGGCGTGCATGAGGGCGGTGGAGGAGCCGGCCGCGGTCGGACATGCGTTCAACATCGCCAACGCGCGGCCGCTGACGCAGACGGAAGTAGTGCAGGCGCTGGCGGAAGCGGCGGGAAGGAAACCCTCGATGGTGCGGATTCCGCGGGAGCGGATTCTGCAGGCCGGTGGAAACGCGATGACGCATCCTCTCTATTTCGGGGTGTACTTCGACATGCCGGCAATCACGCAGGTGATCAGCAAGGCGCAGCGCGTATTGCGATTCAAACCCACGGCGTTTGCCGAGGGCTTGAGGCAGACCTACCGCTGGTACCAGCGCAAGCGGCCGAAACAGCAGCCGGAGTACGGTTTCGAAGACCGTCTGCTCTCGCGGTATCAGATTGCCGCGACGGCGAGCTAGAAGAATCGATCCTCGCGCCAACGCGAGTTGACGGCGCGCTGTCACGCGAGAGCGAAAGAATTCACAAGACCCTGCTTTGCTTGCGTTTAGAGCGGCGCCGCGCGTCCGTACTCTTTGCGAGCCGACGGCAGCTATGATACGATTGAATTGCTCTGATGGACTGCGTCCACGGACGGGCCCACCAACACAATCCCCTACGGAGTGAAATAACACCACCGAATGAGTTTCACCGTTTTTCTCGGCAACCTGCCTACCTGGGTTACCAAAGACGACATTCTGGCGTGGCTGCGCGCGGAAAGTCTCGTCGCGGATGATGTCAAGGTCATCCGAAA
>JADLBD010000137.1 GCA_020847975.1 Bryobacterales bacterium
CCGTTGTACGCCAGCGCCGCCCCCATCTTCCCCGCCGTCGTCTTCGCGTTCGTGTTCGCCTGGTTGGTCCCCGTAAATCCGTTCCCGCTCGAATCCGCCACCGCCGCGCTCGCCGCGTTGTCCGCCAGATGCCACACCCCTTTGTACCCGTTGCTCCACACGCCAGCCCTGTTCTGCTGGTCCGCCGCCGAAGCATTGCCGTAATACACATACACCACCGTGTCTGCCGTAGGCGAGAGCGACGGAATCCGTACCCACGCCACCACCTGTCCGGTCGCTGCGTTGTACTGCTGCATCTCGTGGTCGAGCTTCGTCACCCCGTCCGCCGCCGTGAACAGAATGTCGCTCCCGTCCGCCTTCCCTACGCTCCCGCCGTTGGCCACCGTCTTCAGGTTCGGATCGGTCACCGCAAACAGCAGCGGGAAACTCGCCAGACTCGCCGCCCCCGCCACCTGCGCGTGATACACCGTCACCGCCTTGCGGTTGCTCCACGACGAGTTGTACCACCCCGGCCCGCTCCCCGTCCCAAACGTCGCCGTCACCGTCAGCGGTCCCGTCATCGTCACGTTCTGCGGCGTCGTTGTCCCCGCCAGCGCGCCCGTGAAACCCGTGAAGGTGTACCCCCCAGCCGCGCTCGCGCTCACCGCCACCACGCTCCCGCTGTTCACCCACCCGCTTGCCGGCGTGATGCTTCCCCCACCCGCCGGGCTCGCCGCCGTCGTCAGAAAATACTGCGTTGTGAAGTTCGCCGTGTACGTGGCCGCCGCCCCAGGTGCCGTCACCGTGTGCGACTGTGTCCCGCCGTCGGACCAGCTTGCATACACATACTGCACTCCCGCCGCTCCCGCCTGCGTTCCCGCCGTCGGAGCCACCGTATGGCTCGTCCCCGGCGTCCACTGAAAACTGCACGGAGCCGCGCACCCCGCCCCGTCCACCGTCAGCAACAAACCCGCCGGCGCGCTCGTCACCGTCACCGGCACGGTTGTGATCCCGCTCTCCTGCCCGCCCGCCGTATAAAACGTCCCCGGCGAGTTCTGGTTATTGTACTCCGTCGCAATCCAATCTCCGCTCCGCGCCACGTTCGAAATCCGCACTTCGTCCATCACCGCGTCCGCGTAGTAGTTGCTCGCCCCGCTCGCCTGCGCGCTCCCGATCCGCGTCACCTTGTCCGCCGCCGTATACGTCCCCGAACTTGCGCTGCCGTCCGCGATGCCTTCATAGTAACCCCGCAAAGTCGTCCCGTCATACGTCATCGTCACGTAGTGCCAGTTCGTGTCCGCGATCGTACTGCCTTTGAAATTCTTTCCCGTGTTCCAGTTCCCCACCAGGTACTGGATCTGGCCCGTGGTCAGCGTCAGAAACCGGTAGCTCGCCCCGCTCCCGTCGCTGTCGTCCCCGTGCCACACAATCGCGTCCACCGTGCTGTTGCTGCTCTTCTTCACCCATGCCGAAATCGTGAAACTGCCCAGCCCGCTCCCCAAACTCGCGCTCGAGCCAATCGACACCCAGTCCGACGACCCGTTGAACGTCAGCCCGTTCCCCACCTTCCCCGCCGCCGTCTTCGCACTGGTGTTTGCCTGGTTGGTCCCCGTGTTTCCCGTCCCGCTCGAATCCGCCACCGTCGTGTTCGCCGCGTTTTCCCCAAGGTGCCACACGCCCTTGTATCCGTTGCTCCACACCGCTGTCTTGTTCTGCTGGTCCGCCGCCGAGGCGTTCCCGTAGTAGACATAAACCACCGTGTTCGCCGCCGGCGACAGCGCCGCTATCTGCACCCACGCCGCCACCTCGCCCGTCGCCGCGTTGTACCGCTCCAACTCGTGGTTCAGCTTCGTCACCCCGTCCGCGGCCGTGAACAGGATGTCCGTCCCGTCCCCCTTCCCCACGCTGCCCCCGTTCCCTACCGTCTTCAGATTCGCGTCCGTCGCTGCGAACAGGACCGGAAAATTCGTCAGGCTCCCCGACCCCGCCACGCGCGCGTGGTTGATCGTAATCGCCTTCCGGTTGCTCCACCCGCTGTTGTACCAGGCCGGCGTTTGGCCCATCGCCGCCGTAACCGCCGCCAGCGCCATCACTGCCATCCGCGCGGGGCCATGCCAGTCGTTCTCTCTTGGGGTTCTCATGAGGATCCTCCTCGTCCCGTCACTTCACGCGGATCCCATCACGGAATTTTCCGTTGATGTAGCTCTGGGTCGCCAGCCACACGTCCGCCGGCAGGTTCTGCCGCAGCCGCGCCATTCCCCGGTTCACAGCGTCCTGCCGCTCGCTCTCGAATTGCTGCAACATCGCCGCCAGCGGCGGCTGTTCGTAATGCGCCCTCGCGTTCGCATGCTCGTTCTGCCGCTGGTCGATCGCCCGCAACTCCAGCGCCACCGCCGCCGTGATCACCGCCAACTGCGCGTGCCCCGCCACAGTCAGCGCGAACGCCGCCGCCGCCTTGTTGTCCAGATCCGCCGCGCCCGCCGCCGTCTGGTTCGCCTTCAACCCTGCCAGCCACGTCAACATCGAACCATGAAAGTAAAAAAACTCACGGTAGAGGGCTACGTGGTCTTTCGGGAGGAGATTGGTAAGCGCCGGCGGAGCAGGCCTCTTTCCCTGCCCGAACGCTAAAAAGGACAAAAAGAAACACAATAAGGCCGTCTTCATGGATAGACCTCACGCATTTAAGGGATACGCCTCGCGCGCGCGTCTCTTGCCGCCCGGGCGCGCGCCGCTCCTGCACTCAACGGCAGGACCCTCCCGGGCAATCACAACCGATCGCCCGGGCATCTCCGCCGCGCCGCCCGCATTAAGGTGTTTGAGATCGGATTCTCGCTTCAAACGTTAATCGAATTCCCGCCATCAGTCAAGAGAAATCTGCATTACAAACCGCAAATTCTTCCCGTCGCCCTGAAAACCAATCCCACGCGGAATGCTCATACCCTTTATGCGAAAACCTTACAACGGCCTTAGCTCCGCAAAGAGCAATCATCTCCCACCCCCTCACCAGCCCCAACTCCTAAAGCTCTGCGCGCTCTGCGCCTCAGCGCGAAAATTCGTCACCTGCACCTCTCGCACTCGAAAACATTTCTCTCCTGTATGGATCAGTCCATTAAGGGCTGACCTCAAAGCTCTGCGAGAAACACGGTCACAACCCAAAGCAAATAATTTTCCATGCCCCAATTTACTGAAACAGAACCACTTCCCAGTTCCCCTATCTTCTCTGCCTCTCCGCGCGCTCAAACCCGCCCTATATCCTGAAGTCGAGTCGAGGCTTCGACGCGAAAAGAGGCACAACATGTCCGATTTAGAAAAGAAACAACAAATCGCCCGCGAAAACGGCAGGAAATCCCATGGCCCCATCACCCCCGAGGGCAAAAAGCGCTCCTCCCTCAACGGCATCACCCACGGGCTCGCCTCCAAATGCGTCGTCCTCGCCATTGAATCCCAGGAAGCCTATGACGGCCTCCTCTCCGCCTATCGCGCCGAGTGGCACCCCGCTTCCCTTACCGAAAGCAACCTCGTCACCGCCATGGTCAACTCCTACTGGCGCCTCTGCCGCATCTGGTCCATGGAAACCGCCCTCTTCGACTCGGAAACGTTCACCGAAAAAGAGGCCTTCGAAGCCGCATGGTCCAACCATCACCCCGCCATGCGCGCCATGGATGCCATGGCTTCCGTCGATTATATGGCCCCCGGTACCCTCGACATCCTCCAGCGCTACGAGGTCCGCTACGAAGGGCTCTACCGCTCTTCCAGGATCAACTCCTGAAACTCCGCCGCCTCCGCCACGCCCCGGATATCGCGCCCACGCTCTTCGTCACCCCCGCCGATTTCACCGTGCCCGAAGCGCCCGATGAACCGGCCCCGGATCCATCCGCGTCCCCTGCCGGCTGGGTCACCCGTATCCTTGCCCTCCTCCTCTCCCTGCTCGCGTTCCTTCGCCCTTCCCCCTGCAAATCTTCCAAAAAACGCCGCAATCGCATCCATTTTCCGACCGAACCGGCCGCCCTGTCCGAACTTCCGTCCTTCACCTTCTACTTCCCCGAATCTTTCACCTGGCTCTCGGTCTTCACCCGCCACCCTGAGCCTCCCACGCCGCAGCCGCCCGCTCCCATGCCCGAATAATCCATCGTGGCGCGGACACTCGTGCCCACGCCCCCAGGCCCACCCCCAAAAAAACTCTTGACCTACTAATCCATTCATACTAATTTATTAGTATGAGACCCCCCGCCACCACTCTTACCGAGCAGGAACTCGAAATCATGAAGGTCATCTGGGAGCGCGGCAGCGTCACCGTTCGCGAAGTCTATGAGACCCTGCGCGAGCGCCGCAAAGTCGCCTACACCACCGTCATGACCATGATGAACATCCTCGAGCAAAAGGGTCACCTGAAGAAGAAGGATGGCGACAAGGCCTATCTCTACACCCCGGCGAAACCCAAGAAACAGGTGATCCGCAACATGGTGCGCGACTTCGTCGAGCGCGTCTTCAACGGCTCGGCCGAGCCGTTGGTGGTGCACCTGCTCGAGGAAACGCAACTTTCAGACGGCGAAATCCAGGAGATCGAAAAGCTGTTGCGTCAGAGGAGGAAGTCATGACGGCCCTCATCATCCACAACGTGTTGGCGTGGTCGGCGCAGGCGGCGGTTCTGATCGCGGCCGGTGCAATTGCGGCCCGCCTGTGGCGCAACTCTGCGCCGCGGATGCGCCTTCTGCACTGGCAGATGCTGCTGGCGGCGTGTCTGCTGCTGCCATTGCTCGAACCATGGCAGGAGATGGAGCAGAGCACGGGCGGCGTCACATTTTCGAGCGGGCCCGCCGTGGCAGTGCCTGCGCCCGCGGGTCACGCAACCATGCCTTGGGAACCGTTGCTCGCAATTGTGCTGCTTGCCGGTTCCGCGCTCCTCATGGCCCGCCTGGCTCTGGGAACCCTCCGGTTGCGCCTCTACCGCCGCCGGTCGACTCCACTCGAGAAATCGGGAACAGAAGTGGAGTTCCGGGTGTCCAAGGAAGTGAGCGGACCCATCACCTTCGGGTGGAGACGTCCCGTAGCGCTCCTTCCCGCCGGTTTCCTCGATCTTCCGGTGGAATCGCAGGCGGCCATCCAGGCGCACGAAGCAGCGCATGTGCAGCGGCGGGACTGGCTCTTTGCCGTCGGCGAAGAGTTCATCCGGTGCGCTCTATGGTTCCATCCCGGCATCTGGTACGTCATCGCGCGCATCCACTTGGCGCGGGAGCAGGTGGTGGATCAGGAGGTGGTGGAGACCACCGGAAACCGGGAAGCATACCTGGATGCGCTGCTGGCCATTGCGGGGTTGAAGACGAAGATCGGCTTCATGCCCGCGCCCTTATTTGTTCGCCAACGCCATTTCGCCGAGCGCGTGGCAATTCTTTTGAAAGAGGTGTCTCCTATGAATCGCAAACGTATGCTGCTTTCCCTCGCCGCGAGCATGGCGGCGATATTCCTCAGCGCAACGGTATCCTCGTTGCTGCTACCCCTGCGGGCCGCGCAATCCGCCGGGCAATCCAAGGACAGCCAGAGCGCGGACATCCGTGCCGAAGCAAAGGGCGGGCCCCAGGTGCTCTATCGCCATATGGCGCAGTATCCCCCCGAAGCGAAATTAAAACGCATCGAGGGAACCGTCCAGGTGGATGTCACCATCGACGGCAAAGGTCTGGTCACGGACGCGCGCGTGCTGAGCGGCCCCGAGGAACTCCGCCGCGCTGCCCTCCAGTCCGTCCTCCAATGGCAGTTCACCGCCACTGGCGCCCCGGGTCACACCGAAGTGGAAATCAACTTCAGCCTTCAGGACAAGGGACAGGGCGGCTACCTCGGCCTGTTGAAGAGAATCGAGATGACAGGCTTGTCCGCTGACCTTCAAGCGCGAGTGGCGCCGCGCATCCCTGTCAAGGTGGGCGATACCCTCTCGCAGGATGCTCCGGCGGAGATCCAGAAGGCCGTCGCCGAAGTGGATCCCCGAATACGCGCCGACGTGAGCGCGGACGGCGTCCTCCATGTGTCCATGGCGCCCATGGCGCTCCGCATCGGCGGCAACGTCCAATCGGCAAAGCTTGTGAAAAAGGTGGCGCCGCACTATCCTCCGGAGGCCAAGCAGTCCAGGCTTCAAGGCACCGTGCGGCTCATGGTGCGCATCGCCAAGGACGGCAAGGTCGAGAACATCGAGCTCGTCCAGGGACACCCCTTACTCGCTGAGGCTGCCATCGAAGCCGTCAAGCAGTGGGAGTACAAGACCACACTGCTCAACGGCAATCCCGTGGCTGTCCTGACGCAAGTGGATGTGAACTTCACGCTCCAGGACCAGCCTCCACCGCCGGCGGCCGCGAATCAATAATCCTCGATACGCAATGTCACCTGAGCGCGCTTCCAGGCGCGCTCAAACTCCGCCTTCACCCACATCGCATCCACGTCCCTTCCCTGCGCCTCGAGCGATTTCCATAACCCGAACAGCGAACGCCCGTTGCGCGGGTTGCGATCGAGATCGGCCCGGAACACCGCCTCGGCCTGCTTCGCATCGCCGCTCCGCAGAAGCGCTCCGCCCAACGACTCGCGTACCGGGTAATACCACGGCGGCGGCTCGTCATAAACCTGCGCATCCTGCAAGGCGACGGCCTTGCGCCAGTGGACAATGGCGTCCTTGTCAGCGCGCGCCATGCGCGCGGCGAGGATCTCGCCGGCAAGCGAGAGAATATCCATGGCCTTGTTGTTGATCCACATCGCGGAGGCGGGGATCGCCAGGCGCTGGGCCTCGAAGGCGCGCCGCTCCTTGTCCGCCTCCTCGCGCCGGCCCTTCCCATGAAATGCCATCGCGCGGCTGTAGTGCCACATCGCCTTCGTAACCGGCAGCTTCTCGTTGTCCACCGGCTTCGCGTTCAGAATGTCGTCCCACTTCTGAAAGCGCAGCAGCACGAACCACGGCGTGGGGACGAAGGGGTCCGTCATGCCCGGCGCCGTTTCCACAAACGGCCTGGTCACCTCTGAGAGCTTCAGCGCCGCGTTGTGCGCATCCTCGAAGCGCCCCTGCAACATCCGCGCCGCCACCAGGAAATGCAGGTTGTGCGCATAGTAACCCATGTATCCGCCGTGCACTCCGCTGTGGTGGAAATACTCCTCGTCCACCTGCACCGCGCGTTCGTTCGAACTGGCCACCACCTCGTAATCGCCCACCCGGATGTAGATGTGCCCCGCCATGTGGACCATGTGCCCCGCGCCTGGCGCGATGCCGCCCATCAGCCGCTGCGCCGAAGGCAGCGCGTATTCCGGATGCGGGGACATCTCCATGGCATGAACATAAAAGTGGTTCGCGCCGGGATGGTCCGGATCGCGCTTCAATACCGATTCGAGCAGGGCGATGCAGGCTCCCATTTCGCCGTTCGGCATCCCGTTCTTCCACCACCGCCAGCGCACCGGCACCATCAACGCCTCAGCGTAAAGCGAGGCGGCGTCGGGGTCGTCGGGATAAGCGCGATGCAAGTCGCGCAGCGCGAGGCGGTAGGCATCCTCGCCCTGGCACATGGCCGCGGCGGCTTTGGCATACGCCTGCTCGTTCTTCGGCCCCGTGAGCTTCGCGGCCGCTGTCGCTTCCTGGCAGCCCTTCTTCAAATCGACGTCGCCGTCAAGGTCCATGTTGATATGGGGCGCGTAGGTGATGGCGACGCCCCAGCGCGGCATGATCGCTTGCGGATCGAGTTCCGCCGCGCGCCGGAACGAGCGCTGTGCCTCGTAGCGGTTGAACCCGTAATACAGCAGCAGTCCCTGGTCAAAGAACTTCTGCGCCTCGGGGTTCCGCGTCGCGATGGGATGATGGTGGCTGCCCATGCCGCGGTAGAGTTCCACCGGCTTCTCCTGTGCGTGGACGAGTCCGGCGGCAAACAGCGAAAGTAGGAATCCTCGGTGCATACTTTCTCCTATGGTAGGTTGTCCATTCTGCAATGGCCCGCTCTGTTGTATATGTTCGCGAATGCCGCGGCGTTTTCGGATCAATCGGTCCGGCATTATCGCGAGACGCGCCAGACGCGCAGGCAGCAGATCGTCTTCGGCGTCCTATCGCCGGGCGATGGCCAGCGGCATTGCGGCCCAGGAATAGATGATGGTGAAGGCGGCGAACAGCAGGGTCAGCGCGAAGTATCCCACCTTGAGCCACCACGCGGTGAGGTGCTCCTTCACGTCGAAGAGCGCCTGCAGGACTACGCGAACTCCCCAGAAGACCGCGGCGTAGGCGCAGAACCCGCGGGCAAGCCCACTGCCGCTCGCGAGTTCCTCCGCGTTGCAGATACTGAGCAGAGCAAAGGCGATGATCGACAAGACCACGTAGCCTCCGTACACCCAATACATCTGCCGGTGAAGCCGCGGAAGGCATCGCAACTCTTCGCGCCATCTCAGCCGGAAAGGAACCAGCGCGGAGGCAATCAGGACGCACAGTTGCCCCACACCGGCAAGGAAGATCCATCTCGAAAGCGAGGTATCCATCAAACGGCTCCCAAGGCCCGCATGAAGGGCAAGATCACTCTTTGGACAAATGGGCGATGAAAAAGCAGGCCGGCCGGCGCCGCCAACATGAGCATTGTGAACAGCCATCCCGGCAAACCCGACCCCAAGCCGATCCGCCGGCCGAGCCTGCTGCGCTCCATCATCATCGCCGCCCCCTGCACCGCGAAGAAGATCGTCGGACCTCCGTAGCCGCCCTGAGCGGGAACCGAGATCACCAGATCATGGACCGCGCCGCTAAAGAGGAACCCTGCGAAGACACCCAGACGGGGGCCGAACCATGAGGTGCAAGGGCGGAAGAGAAAGCGATAGGTGAGATCCCGAAAGGCCGTATTCCAACGCCGGCCCCAAAACTCGCTGACACTGGTCGACGTCAGCGGACGATTCATAAGCGGGCGTGCTGCAACGCCGACGCGGCGCCACCAACAGGAGAGCAGATGGAAGACGCCGAAATGCAGGATCAAGACCATCCCGATCATCCCGGCCCAGCCAACGAAGTAGGGACGCCCCGCCGGAAGCAGCCTTGCAACGGCGAACAGGAGAGCTATGCCGGCCGTGAGCTTTCCCGCGGCCGCCCTCCACTCGCTCGAGCGGCAGCGGGCTGGAGTTCCTTCGAGGAAGCCCGCGGCATCGAGCCCCGGCCAGGCGAGCAGATAGGCCGCATGCTTCCAGGCAGGAACATCGCGAACCGCCGTTCTCCGCCACGTCAGCCACTTGCAGCCGAGGTAGATGACAAATGACAGCGTCCACATGAACACCCAGCGCGGCCAATCGCGCGGGAATGAGAACAGTACCAGCGGCGGCCCCGCAATGAGAGGAGGCCATCCGCGCCACCACCCGCGGTATCGCCTGTTACTCGCCCTTCCGTGAGGCAACATAGTTCGCCAGCGTTTCCAGATTCCGCGCGAAGGTGACGGAGCGAATGATGCGGACGCGCGGAGGCTGCGCACCCTGGAACAGTTCGATGGTGTCGTTCTCTTGGATGGGCGTGGGCTTGCCGTTGATCATCAGCACCATGGGGCGCGCGGCGAATACGGAGACCACGCGGTCCGCCTTGCCGATGATGCCTTCTTCGGGCCATGCCCCGCGGGCATCCATGGCCCGGATCACCGCCGCCGCGTTGCGCGAGCCGCGTTCTGTTTCCTCGCTCCACGGCGAGAGGCCATGCAGTTTCCCGGGCCGGCGGATAGAGGCGGGATCGGCCGCGGCCAGGCTCTGGTACTCATCCTCGATGGACGCAAGCGCCGCGCCGCTGACCAGCACATTGTAATGAGTGATGACCGAGGCGTCGCTGTAGCTGAGATCGTAGCCATCCGGCCGCGCCACGGTGGATACGCCTTTGGCGCGAATCATGGTTCCCTTGGTGATGTAGAGCGGACGGTTGGTCTTCAATTCGTAGAAGCGCGCCAGGATTGGCCCCGTGCGGATGTGCGAGCGCGCTTCCACCGGGTGGTCCACGGGCGCGAGCGCCGAAGCCTTCAGATACTTGAGGGCTCGCGGCACGGGCTCCAGATACTTGCGGTTGCCCGTCTCGCGGTAGAGCACCAGCAGGGTGCGCATGACGCCCTGCGACTCTCCGCCGGTCACCGATGGCGGCTCGAACTGCCGCGCCCAGGCGGGGTGCATCTCCGCGTCGTACTGCTGCGCCCATGCCGGCTGCGGATCCGGCATCTGCGCCAGCAGGATGAACTGGCCGCCCTTCTCCGCCGAGGCAAGATAGCGCGCGTCCTTATAGATGCGCGCCGCCTCCAGCATCATGTCGATGGCGTCGGAAATGGTGTTGTCGTTGAACGTATAGTAGGACTGGTAGTCCACGTGAGGCCACTTGCGCGGCCAGCCGGAGGGATAGCCGGCCCGCAGCACAGGGAACTTCGCGGGATCAGGGAACTCGCTGTAGCGCTGCGGCCACGCTCCAATCGGGTACTGCGCCTTCATCAGGCTTTCGAGAGCGTAGAGCGATGTTTCATGAATGGCCCGGTCCGAGAAGCCCAAGGCCTTGTCGACGCGCATCAACAGCCGCTCGCAAGCCTGCGTCACGTTGTCATCGAGCGTGGTGACGGGATGGCCTTCCAGTTCGGAGGGGTGGCAGTTGTTGCCGGCGCGGTATGGGAACCGCTTGCGCCTGGCCGGGTCGAACTCGATCCAATAATCCCAACCTCCCGAGCAAAGCTGTCCCGCCACCAGCGCCTGCGCCACCGAACGCGCGGCATCGAGAAAGAAGCGGTCCCCGGTGGCGTCGTACGCTTCCAGATACGCCATGCCGACGCGCGGCGTGCCCTCGCGCTGCACCTCGACACGGTTCGGCGTCTCGGAATGCTCCGAGCGGCCATAACTGAGATCATCCGTATAGGCGAAGTGGTAGCCGCCGTGAGTAGATACTTTGTCGTGATAAAAGGCGACGGCCTTCCTCATCGCCGCCAGAGCGTCCGCGCGCGTCAGCGTCTGGGCGGCGGAGACAGAAGAGAGCAGGACCAGCAGCACGGATAGATTGCCACGCATCAGCCACACTGTATCACTACATTAAACTTTCCTGGGAAAATGACCGATCTGGAGACTACCCGGCGTACGCTTTATGAAGTGGTTGATGCATTCGCGGATCCTGCCCTGGCTTACGGCTCTGCTCGCGCTGCTGACGATCCTCGTCACGCTGTCGCTGCTCGACGGCAATCAGCGCCAGACGCTTCTGGTGGTCACCTGCTGTATGCTCGGCGTACTGCCAGTGGCGCTCTTCCATGCCTATCGCAAGGACATCCGGAATCGGGAGCAATCCGAGCGCGCCCTGCGGGAAAGCGAAGAGATCCATCGCCGGTTCCTGGACTTGACGCCGACGCCCGTGATCCTTTGCCAGGCCGGCCGTCTGGTGCAAGGCAACCGCAGTTGGGACCGGCTGATCGCCGCCGCCTCGCACACTGATTACGCCGGCCGGCGCCTGCGCGATTTCCTCGATCTCTCCTCCATGGACGCCGTGGAAGAAAGCCTGCGCGAAGCCGAACAGCAGGCGCGCGAAACTTCGATTGTCGAAAGCTCGATGGTGCGGGTCGACCGCCAGAAGCTACAGGTGGAGATGGTGGCCATTCCCGTGCGGCATCTGGATAAGCCCGCCTTACAGGTGGTGGTGCGGGACGTCAGCGAGCGCAAGCGCGCCGAGGAGGCGATGCGGCAGGCGCGGGAAGAAGCGGCGGCGGCCGGAGTTGCCAAGAGTGAATTCCTGGCGAACATCAGCCACGAAATCCGCACGCCGATGAACGCCATCCTGGGCATGAGCGGCCTGTTGCTCGATACGCCGCTGCGGCATGACCAGCGCGAGTTCCTGCAAACCATCCGCACATCCGCCGACCATCTGCTCGAGATGTTCAACGATGTGCTCGACCTCGCCAAGCTGGATGCCGGGCAACTCGAGTTGGAGACCGGCCCCTTCCATCTCGAACGGTCTTTGCAGGAGTTGATTGACTGGCTCCAGCCGCAGGCTCGGGCGAAAGGGCTCGAGATCTCGCTCATCTACGGACCGGGCATTCCGCGCCGCGTGGTGGGCGACCCGGGCCGGATTCGCCAGGTGGCGCTGCACCTGCTGCGGAACGCCGTGAAATTCACCGAACGCGGCCGCGTTGTAGTCTCGGTGGCCGAAGAGCGCCGGAGCGAAGACTCCACGCTGCTGCGGATCTCGGTGAGCGACACCGGCATCGGCATGGGGGATGAGCAGTTGAACCGGCTGTTTGCGGCTTTCACGCAAGGGGACGGCTCGGTGCGGCGCAAGCACCCGGGAATGGGCATCGGGCTGGCTCTGGCCAAGCGCCTCGTGGAGGTGATGAACGGCAACATCGGCGTGTTGAGCAAGGCGGGACTGGGATCGACATTCCACTTCGTTGTGCCGCTTCCGCTCGCCGGCGATACGGACGAGGATCTCTGCGCCGCGCCGCTCCTTCAGGTGGATGACGGAAAAGTGTTCCGGGGCCGCAGGGTTCTGCTGGTGGAAGACAACGCGGTGAACCAGAAGTTGGGCGCAGCCATTCTGGAAAAATTCGGCGCTCGAGTGGACGTGGCGGCCAATGGAAAAGAAGCGGTACAACTCGCCGACAGGCTGCCCTACGACGCGATCTTCATGGACTGCCAGATGCCGGAAATGGACGGCTACGAAGCGACGACGGAGATCCGGCGCAGGGAATTAGGGAGGCGGCGGACGCCGATTGTCGCGTTGACCGCGCACGGCTTCCGCGGGGATAGGGAACGGTGCTTTGCCTCCGGAATGGACGACTATCTCAGCAAGCCCGTCGACGTGAACGATATCCGCAACCTGCTGATCGCGCTTTCCGCTCATGCCGGGGCTCCGTCGCAATCTCCCGAGTAGGGTTGTCTGCTACAATTTGCGGCGTGCCGCCGACCACCTGGACACTTCACGAAATGGCTGCGCGCGTCCGCCGCCGCGACGTCAGTCCACGCGAACTGGTGGAGGCGCACCTCGAGCGCATCGAGCGCATGAATCCGGAGATCAATGCATTCACCCGAGTGATGGCCGAACAGGCGATGGCGCAGGCGCGTGCCTGTGAAACGTACCTCACCGAAGGCCCGCTGCACGGCGTGCCGGTCACCGTCAAGGACAGCTTTGACGTCCGCGGGCTGCCGACGTTGAGCGGGAGCAAGTTCCGGCTCGGCCACATCGCGGACCGGGATGCCAACGCCGTCACGCGGCTGAGAGAAGCAGGGGCCATTGTTCTTGGGAAGACCAATGTGCCGGAGTTGCTGTCGAGCTACGAGACCGACAACTTCGTGACCGGACGCACGGTGAATCCATGGGACGCAGCCCGTACCCCCGGCGGATCAAGCGGCGGAGAAGCGGCGGCCATCGCCGCGCAGTGCTCCCCGGGCGGAGTGGGAAGCGACGGGGGCGGCTCCATCCGCATTCCCGCGCACTTCTGCGGCATCGCCGGATTCAAGCCGACGCACCGGCGCATCGGCGGAGGAGGGCAGTTTCCGCCTTCCCTGCCGCCTTCAGGACTCATGTCCGCTCCCGGTCCGATGGCACGCACGGTGGCGGACGTGCGCCTTCTGTTCGAGGTGTTGCAGGGGGTGGATGACCGTGATTCGCTTTCCGTGGCGGGATTGGCCGCCGAGCCCGTGCGCCCGCGCATCGGCGTAATGCGGCAGTTCTATCAGGTGCCTGTGGACCCCGCAGTCGCGGAGGCGGTTGAGAGGGCCGCGCGCATGCTCACGCAGTGTGGCTTCGAGGTGGAGGAGTTTGCTCCCAAAGGGCTCGAGCGCGCGCCCAACGTATGGGCGTTCTTCTTCGGCGAACTCGGCTCGTACCACACGCGCGACTTCCTCGCCGGCCGCGAAGCCGGCGCGCACTGGACGATCACCGAAAACCTTCGCAACACGCCGCCCGCCGATGCACCAAAGGTTGTGGAGCAGTTCGGCGAACGCGAGCGGCTTCGGGCGCTGGCGCTCGAACAGATGCAGCGCTATCCCGTTCTGCTCACGCCCCCCGCGTCCATTCCCGCCTTCCCCCACCGCGAGCGCCGGTTCCCTGTGGCAGGCCAATCCATCGGCTTGTTTGCGGCCATGGCGCTTTCCACCATCTGGAACCTGCTCGGCTTCCCTGCCCTGGCGCTTCCTTTCGGCAAGACAGCAGATGGACTACCTGTGGGAATCCAACTGGTGGGACGCCCGTTCGAGGACGAAACGGTGTTGCGCGTGGGTGAACGGCTCGAAGAGGAACGCGGCTTCTTTCCGGCTCCGCCGTCAGTCTGACAATCCTGTCCGGTTAGCGCTTCTTGCGTTCCGCGACCATGCGCTGCGACTTTTCGAGCAAGGCCCGCGCCTTTGGAAGGCTTTCGGCCGCTTTCAGAATCTCAGGGTCGCTCACTACGGCGACTTCATCGGAGCGCTCTTTGCCCACGGCTGTGGTCAGCATCTCGAGTCTCAGTTGCCGGTGGATCCAATCTTTATTCTGGGCGAATTCCTCATCGCTCACGGGCATCTTCTTCTCTTTGAGGAACGCCTGGAACTGGTTCATGATGGAATCGTCCACGTCCCAGCCATCCGGGACGGAGGCGTCGCGCGGGCCGAAGTACTTCGCCGTGAAGTAGAAGAACGCGCCGCGGCCGAGCAGTTGAATCTGGGCCCGGTTGAGTTTGGGGGCTTCGTACTTCTCGTCGGGCGAGATGCCGCCGCCGCCGTATACAACGCGTCCGCTGTCGGTGGTCTTCTGGTCGCGCATGTTCCGCGTCGCGGTGTTCTTCTGGTAGTAGTATTCGAAGAACGTTCCGTGGGAGTAGTCGCGCTGGATGAGCCGGCCGCTCGGCGTGTAGAACCGGGCAATGGTCAGCAGCAGCGAGCAATCGCCGGAGAGCGGATAGGGGGCCTGCACCAGCCCCTTGCCGAACGTGTTCTCGCCGAAGACCCACGCCCTGTCGTGATCCTGGAGGGCTCCGGTGACGATCTCGGCGGCGGAAGCGGAACCGCGGCTCACCATCACGACGATAGGATACTTGCGCCCGGCATTGCCGCGGCGTCCGGTATAGGCTCGCTCAGTGGAGATGCGTCCGCGCTGGCTGACGATGGCCTGACCGCGTTCGAGGAAGCGTTCGCTTACCGCCACCGCCTCCTGGAGAATGCCGCCCGGGTTGTCGCGCAGATCGAGCACCAGGCCTTCGATCTTATCCTCGCCCAGTTTCTTCAACTCACCTTCGAACTCGCGGCTGGTGTTCTCGTTGAAAGACTCGATGTGAATGTAGGCGATACCGGGCTTGATCCATACAGCCGTCGGCACCGAGGGACGCTCCACCTGGTCGCGGACCAGATTGAACGTTACCAGTTTGTCGTGGCCTTGCCGCCTTACCGCGATCTGGACCGGGGTACCGCGCGGCCCCTTGAGCAAAGCGACCACGTCTTCCACCGAGGCCCGATCGGTCTTCTTGTCGTTGACCATGAAGATCTCGTCGCCCGGCCGCAAGCCTGCCTTCTTCGCCGGCGAGCCCTCGAAGGGATGTTGCACCGTCACATGGGAGTTGCGGTAGCCCACCAGCATACCCACGCCGAAGTAGTTGCCGCGCTGGTTTTCGCGGAACCGCTCTAATTCCTTCGGATCAAAGAAGTTCGAGTGCGGATCCAGGGTCCGCAACATGCCGGGAATGGCGCCCTCGTAGATAACTTTTTCCGGTTTCACCTCGTCGGCGTAGTTTGCTTCCACGACTTCGAAGACTTTGGTAAACGTCTTGAGACTCGTCTGAATGTCATCAGAAGAGTTCACACCCGCGGCATTCGACGCTGCCGCGAGAGTAACCGCCACGAGAACAGGCCGAAGCCATCTTAGGGCCGCGCGGCCAATGCCGCCCGGACGCCGGGAAACCGTCATATAGGGGGCCACCTCCACCTGTACTCCAGTATAGACCCGATTTGGGCCGCCTTTCGTACTACTGGTTACAGACGTTCGAAAAGCCATTCACGGATCAACTTTTTTTCATCGCGGGATGTCGGCAAGAAAGATGTTCCCTTTGGTCTCGTTCTGCTCGAAGACCACCTGCCCGCCTTTCGTCGACCAGACAGGGTAGCGGACAAAGGTGCGAAACAGCTTGTTATCGGTCATCTTCACTGAGTGTCCGGCTGCCACATCCAGCGAGTATACGTTCCACACCCCGTCCCACAGCGCGGCAACCGGGAGGCGTTTTCCGTCCGGCGACCATCCGTAGGTCCAGGCATTGCCGGGGCGATGCGTCAGTTGGCGGATGGGGCCGCCGCCGCTCGAAAGAATCCCCACCTGGTCGTCGTCTCCTTGCCGCATCTCCACAGCGATCTGTGTCCCGTCCGGCGACCAGCAGGCGAATCCGATCGCTTCCTTTCCGAAGGTAAGCTGTGTCCGGCGCTTCGTGGCGGTATCCATTTTCCATACATTGAGTACGCCGCCATCCTCCTTGTTATAGAGAATCTCCTTGCCATCGGGAGAAATGCGCGCCATCCAATAAAGTTCGTTCAGGTCCGTCAATTGCTTTTCCGAGCCGTCGGCGAGCGAATATTGCCAGACTCCGGGCTTGCCGTCGCGCAGCGCGCCATAGATGAGGCCCTTACCATCCGGGGTCCAGGCCATCATGTAGTCCCAGCCCGGATTGCGCGTTACCTGGGTCGCATTGGAGCCATCGGCATTACTCGTCCAGACGTCGCTCAGCAATCCCCGCTTGCGGAGCAGGTAGGCGAGTTTTTCGCCGTCCGGGGAGAACTGGGGCTGCGTCACGCGATAGGAACTCTCGTTGGTGACCTGCCGGGTCTTCCCATCCGGCGTCACCTGCCACAGGTTGCTGATCATGTTCGTCGCAGAATAGGCGATGCGGTCACCCTTGGCCGATATCGCCAGGTCCCGCGGGTAGACGAAATCGACGCGGGTAATCAACTGCGGCGCCGTCAGCGGCTTGCGGGAATCGGAATTGCGCGGCAGTTGATAGAGGCCGAGCGTGTCCACGCCGGAGACGCCGACGAACAGCATCGTAAGCCCGTCCGGAGCGTACACGAAGCTCACCGGATTCACGCCGCCGTCCAGCAGTTTCACCAACTGCCGGGTCTGAAGGTTCATCTCCCACATGGTGTTGCTTCTGCCCGGCTGATTGCTGAGAAAGCTCAAGTATTTGCCATCGGGGCCATAATGAGGCTCGGTGTGCCGCCCGGGTGGATTCTGAGGCTGGGTCAGCGGCTCCGCTTTGCCGCCGTCGGCCGGCACGGTCCATAAATTCGAGGTGACGCTGGGAACAATTTCCGGCCACGCCATGCTGAGCACGCCTTGGGAGCGGAAGACGATGGTCCGGCTGTCGGTGGACCAGGAGGGCTGGGCTCCGAAATCAGTGATCCGCCGCGGCGTTCCGCCCAGCGCCGAGACGACGTAGATGCCCGGCCCGCCTCTGCTGTAATAGGCAATCCGCGACCCGTCCGGCGACCACGACGGCTGGAGGTTCTCTTTGCCGTCGCTCGTGATGGCAAGTTCCCGGCCGCCCGAGACTACCTGCTTCACGTAGATTTCGAAATGGCCGCTCTTGTCGGAGGAGTAGGCAATGGTGCTGCCATCCGGAGAAAAGGACGAGCCGCTATCGAGCCCGGTGGAGGTGGTGAACTGCACCGGCTTCAGCGCCGGGGGCGCATTGCCCGTCCATTCACGAATCATCGGGTAGAAGTAGGAGAACGCGATGGCGCTGAGCGCCGCAATAGGGATGAACCAGTTGATCTTTCGAGGGGGCTGCGGCGACGCGGGAGTTGCGGGCGCGGGCGCCGGCGCCGGTTCGACGGGGCGCACTTCAGCGACAAACTTGTAACCGACCGTCGGCACCGTCTCGATATATCGCGCTTGCCGCGCGTCGTCGCCCAACGCCTTCCGCAACTGCGCGATCACCCGTGTCAGAGCGTTGTCGGTCACGGATGCCCCGTTCCATACTTCCTGAAGCAATTCCTCTTTCGTTACGACCCGGCCGGCATTTCGTGCCAGGTATGCCAGTACCCGAAAGGACCTGGGCTCGATCTCCAGCGCCGCGCCGTCTTTGCGGATTTCGAGCGTCTCGAAATCCATCGTCACGGTGTCGAACTGTAACTTCTGTGGTGATTCCATGGCCGTTAGAAAAACATCAGCCTTTCCTCACCACCATCATGAGGCCTTTGCCGCACACTGCCCACAGAGGATACCGGCATGGGGCAACAACTTCTTTTCATATGGATACTTCTGGGGTCAGCCACGGCGCAGGCACAACGGACACTGCCTTTGCGGCGCGCCGGCTCCCATCTTCTGGTGGACGGCGTCTGGGTCAATGGGCAAGGTCCTTTTCGCTTCCTTCTCGATACGGGGGCACAGTCGACGACGCTGGATGCGGCAATCGCCGAACGGCTGGGCCTTCGACCAAGCTATCGCGTGGAGGTCGTCTCGGTCAATGGTTCGACACTGGCCCCGGCCACAAGAGTTACAAACGTTACGTTGGGTTCGGCAACCGCCCTGGACATTGAGGTCGCCTGGTGCAGGCTACCCGGCTTCGAGGGAATCCTCGGGGAAAGTTTCCTCCATCGATTCCGCTACGGGGTGGACCTACGCCGTATGCAGCTTCGTATCGAAGAGGATTCTGAACCGGCTGGAGTTCGCCTCCCCTTGGAAACGTCCAACGGCCGGCCCCTGGTCCGGCTGGGAGGGTGGCGTCTGGTAATCGATTCGGGATCGCCGGCCCTGATTCTGTTCCGGAAGATTCCCCGGCTTTCCGATGCCTCCAGCGTGACGCTGTCGACGGCCACGGGGAGTTCTCGTACCGTATCGGCAACTCTGCCACGCCTGCTTGCCGGGGAAATCTTTTTGAAGAACGTGCGGGTTGTCTCGCAGCCGGATCCGGCTCGCGAGGAAGACGGTTTGTTGCCGGTGACGTTGTTCGAATCGGTGTGGGTGAATCCGCGCGAGGGATACGCGATCCTCGAACCGCGGCGGACTACCGGCCGAAAACAAACCGCGACCGCCGCGGATCGGCCGCCCCCTCGAGAACGCCGCTCTCCATCATCTTGATCACCGTGGGCGCGGAGGAGTTGCTCCACTCGCCGGTTACAACCGGCCGGGAGTGAAATCGTGCGTTGCGAACGAGCTATAGAAATGCTCCGTCTGGAAGCGAGGGGACTCGGCAGCCTGCTGCGCCGTCATCCCGAATTCCAGCAGCACCTGCAACAGCGCCTGATCCTGATTGTCGCCGCCTGGAGTGGATGGGGCGATGTACGGCTTTCCGTTCTTCAATACGAAGAGGACCCAGGCGTTCCGGCGCCTCCTGGAACCGCAAGACCCTGCCGGAGCGGTTCCGGAAACATCTACAGCCTGGAGAGGCGGTTCAGGCTACCGCCGCGATACCGTATTTTTCGACCAGTGAGAGAAGCTTCAGGGCCGGGCCAGAGGGTTTTTTCTCACCCCTTTCCCACTTGCCGATCAGGTTTGGCGTCACATTGAGATAATTCGCGAACTCCGTCTGGCTCACATGCTCCCGCTCGCGGAGGGCCTTGATCTGCCTGGGCGACAGTTCCAACACCGGCGTTAGACAGGCGTTGTCGAAACGCCGCATCGTCTGCCTGTCGATGGCGCCCACTTTTTGCAAGGCCTCCATCGTTTCATGGATGGAGGCCATCGCGTCGCTTCGATACTTCTTGCTCACTTCTGTTTCACCTCCAGGAAATCGCCTTTCTCGACCAACAGCGCAAGCTGCTTTTCGGTCAGGCGCAACACGTACCGTGCGGCTTCCTTGAAATGCTTCTCCTCATGGATTTCGATGTTATCTCTCTCACTTTTTGCGAAGCCATACATAAATACCGCAACCTGGCCCTGGCGGAAGAGGATTATGGTCCGGTAGCCGCCCGATTTACCCCGCCCCGACCGCGCAATTCGCTGTTTGATGACGCCTCCTCCAAGATCAGCATCCACCTGCCCGTTTTCCATGCGGCGCACAGTTCCCAGCAAGGCAGAGTCGTCAATCTTTTCCTTTCGGGCAAACCGCTGAAACCACTTCGTCTTAAAGACTTTCGTCTTGCCCATTCCAGGCTCAACTTAATATTAAGGTACTCGGTGTTGTGTTTCAAACCCTTCTCGTGGCATGCTCCCCGGACAGAAGCCGCGCCTTCTCTGCGTACCGGCCACAAGCCTCGGCTTTTGCGGCGGACTACCGCCCGAAGACAAACCGCGACCGCCGCGGATCGGCCGCCCCCTCGAGAACGCCGCTCTCCATCATCTTGATCACCGTGGGCGCGGAGGAGTTGCTCCACTCGCCGGTTACCTGAACGCGATGTCCCTTCGCCATCAGCGCCTCGACCGTTGCTCGGGGGATGCGTCCTTCGAGGTTCAACCGGCCGGGAGTGAAATCGTGCGTTGCGAACGAGCTATAGAAATGCTCCGTCTGGAAGCGAGGGGACTCGGCAGCCTGCTGCGCCGTCATCCCGAATTCCAGCATATTCAGCAGCACCTGCAACAGCGCCTGATCCTGATTGTCGCCGCCTGGAGTGGATAGGGCGATGTACGGCTTTCCGTTCTTCAATACAAGAGTCGGACTGAGGGTCACGCGCGGCCGCTTGCCCGGCGCAAGTTGGTTGGCATGCCCCGGAGTCATGACGAAGGACTGGAGCCGCGTGCTCAGCGGGATGCCGGTGTCGCCGGCGATGACCGACGGCAGCCAGGCGCCGCTGGGAGTAGCGGAGAATACGTTGCCCATCCGGTCCACTACGTTCACGCAGGTCGTGTCCTGCGCCGGGGAAGCCGCCCCGGACACCGTGGGCGGAGGCAGCGGGGGCTGGAAATCACCGGGGCGATGCTCCATCGAGGCGTGGCCGGGATCGATGAGTTTCCGCCGTTCACCCGCATATTCCTTCGACAACAGAATCTCCGACGGGATCTTGCTGAATTTCGGATCGCCGTAATAGCGGTCGCGATCCGCGAAGCCGAGTTTGGCCGCTTCCACCAGCGTGTGCAGATACTCGGGCGAATTGTGGCCCATCTTCTTCAGGTCGTACCCCTCGAGGATATTCAGCATCTCGATCATCACCGGGCCCTGCGTCCAGAAACCGGGCTTGCACACCGTGTATTCGCGATAGGCGCCGCAGACCGGCTGATCCTCTCCGGCCGCGAACCCGGCCAGATCCTTGCGCGAAATCAACCCGCCGTTGGCTTCGGAGAACTCGGCGATCCGCCGCGCGATGTCGCCTTTGTAAAAGAGGTCCCGCACCGCCGCCAGTTTCTTTTCGCGATTGCCGCGCGTCTTCTTTTCCGCGGCGGCCAGTTCACGAAGGGTCCTGGCGAGAGTGGGCTGCTTGAACACATCTCCAGGCTTGGGGACCTGCCCTCCCGGCATGAAGTACGCAGTCGAGGCCGGCCACAGGGTCAGCATGCTTTGCGTGTTCATGATGAGTCTGGCGTAGATTTCGGGAATGGGAAACTCGTCCGCATAGCCGATGGCCGGAGCGGCCACTTCGGCAAACGACTTTGTCCCGTATTTGCGCAGGGCAAGAATGAGGCCATCGAACGCGCCCGGCAGAATCGCGGCTTTGATGCCGTCACTCGGGATGGGCGGCATGTCGCCCGCGCGCTCCCAAGGCTCGGGCTGCCGGTTGCGGTAGTACTCCACTGTGGCCTTCCCGGGAGCCGTGCCCACCCCGCTGATCACGACCGGCGGCTTCCCTGCCCGCTTGATGATGAGCGGCATCTCGCCGCCGAGCCCGAAATGGTCGAGTTCCGTCACCGCGGCGGCAAGCACGGACGCCACACCCGCATCCACGGCATTGCCGCCCTGAGTGAGGATGCGAAAGCCGGCCTCGACCTCGAAGTTATTCGCAGCGGCCACCATCTCGTGCATTCCGCGCACCGGGGGGAACATGGTACCGCTCTGCGCGAGCAGCGCGGTGGCGCCGCAGGCGAGGAGGAAAAGAGGCAGAAGGTTGCGGGGTGTCATTGCCGTATCCCTGCATTTTCCAACATCCGGCGGTACTTGCGCAGAAGCTCGTATAACACCACGCCGCCCGCGGTCGCCACGTTGAGCGAATGCTTGGATCCGAGCATGGGAATCCGGATGTGCGTATCGCATAGTGCGAGCAGTTCCGGCCGGATGCCATCCACTTCGTGCCCGAACACCAGGCATATGGGAAACCGCGGCTGCCAGTCAAACAGGTCGACGGCATGGACGCTGGTTTCGATAGCGGCGATTTCCACCTCTCTCGCGCGCATCGATTCGAGGACCCCGAGCGCATCCCAGCTATGCTCCCAGGGTACAGTCTCCTCAGATCCCAGGGCTGTCTTGGTGATGGCTTTCTTCGGCGGCCTGCCGGTGATTCCGCAGAGAAAGAGACGCTCCAGCCGCACCGCGTCGGCCGTTCGAAAGAACGAGCCGACATTGTAAAGGCTGCGTACGTTGTCGAGCAGGACGCAAACGGGGAGAGAGCCGGCAATTCCTTCATAGGCCGCAGCCGCCGCCGTTGCCGTGTACGGTACTCGCTCACTCATCGGACAATTCTTCCCCTGTTTCTGTGTTCAACCTTCGGGACCCACATGAAGAGACTATTGTCGTTGATCGCCATGTCGCTGTTGGGGGTTGGCGTGTTTGCAAGTTCAGTTGCACGATCAGTGCAGCAGACCCGCGAGGAGGAGATGAAGGTGACGTGGGAAGGGAGGCTCAGCGGGGATGAACTCAAAGGGACACGGAAGCGCGAAGGCGGCGGACGCGGGATGGAGTTTACGGCAAAGAGGCAGTAAGTGAAATGAGCCGGCCGGGCCTGGCATGCTACGATTTCCACGATGATCGCTCGCACTGTGTTTTCCCTGCTCGAGGAGGCCGTGAGTAAGTACGGCGATGCGCCGGCGCTCCATCAGCCTGTGAGCGAAGCGGGAAAACGGAAGCACAGGGTCTTCACGTGGCGCCAGTTTCGCGATCAGGCAAAAGAGATCGCCGCCGGTCTCCATAGCCTCGGCATCGCGAAAGGGGACGTGGTTGCCCTGCATTCGGAGACGCGCGCGGAGTTCTATCTGGCCGATTTCGGCGTCATGGCGGCAGGCGGCATTTCGGCGGCGGTATACACCAGTTATCCGCCCGCGGAACTCGTGAAGACGCTGCGCGCGTCGACGGCGCGGCTGGTTTTTGTCGATACTCCAAAGTCCCTCAAATCGCTGCTGGGCGCGGGAGCACAAGAGTTGGCCGTGCAATGGGTGCTGCTCTCCGGTCAGGCTGAAGGGGTCCTCAATCTGGAGGAACTGCGCGCGGTGGGGCGCCGGGCAATGGAGGAAGACGCCGGCCTGTTTGCACGCGTCCACTCCGCCGTGCGGCCGGAAGACAACGCCATTCTCTATCTCACGTCCGGCGCGACCGGTGAACCGAAGATGGGCCTGGTGACGCATGGGGCGCTGGTCGCCAACGTGGACATGGGGCCGAAAGTGGCGGACCTTGGCCCGGCGGACGCCATCCTCGCGTTCCTTCCTTCGGCGCACATTGCGCAGCGTATTGGAGTCGAGCTTCTGGGAGTACGCGCCGGCGTCCCTGTGTGGTTCTCCGAGGGGCTGCACCGGCTGCCTCACGAGATGCAGTCCGTCAAACCCACCTTCTTCCTGGCTCCGCCGCGCGTTTGGGAGCGCATCTATTCGAGTGTGTGTACGGAGATCAGGAAGAAGAGCCCGGCGATGCAGCGTCTGTTCTGGGGCGCGCTGGGGCTCAGTTTGCAGGCTATCCGCCGCAAGGCTGAAGGCAAGGGCGTTCCTGCGTGGATGAGCGCTTCGCTGAAGGCGGCCGACCGCGTAGTGTTCACCAGACTGCGGACGCGGTTTGGCGGACGCATGCGCCTGGCCGTTTCCGGCGCCGCGCCGCTGGGCAAGGATCTGGCGCATTTTTACGAAGCCATCGGGATGCCGCTGATGGAAGGCTATGGCCTCACCGAGGGCGGGGTCACAACTCTGAACCCGCAAGGCAACGCCAAGGCCGGCAGCATCGGCAAAATGCTGCCCGGCGTGCTGTGGAAGCTCAGCGAAGAAGGAGAATTGCTGCTTGGGGGGCCGACGATTTTTTCCGGCTACTTCCGCGATCCGGAAGCGACCGCTCAGGTAATGCGCGGCGGCTGGCTGCATACAGGCGACCTCGCCGAGGTGGACGCGGAGGGTTACTTCTACATCACGGGCCGGAAGAAGGAAATGATCGTCTCTTCGAGCGGCAAGAACATTTATCCTTCGCGTATCGAGAATTTACTGAAAATGGAGCCGATTTTCGAGCAGATGATCCTGCTGGGAGACCGCCGTCCTTATGTGTCCGCTCTCTTCACGCTGAATGAAGCAGCGGCCCGTTCCCTGAAAGGAATGGAGGGGCGGAAGGATGTGCCGCTACACGAACTCGCCGCTGCCGAACCCGTGGTGGCCGAAGTGAAGCGCGCCCTGGCGAAGGCGAACAAGCAATTGGCTCCCTTCGAGCAGGTGAGAAAATACCGTATCCTCGAGAGGCCCTTTTCCATCGAACATGGCGAGCTTACCGCTACCATGAAGGTACGGCGCGCGAAGGTGGTGGAGAATTTCCACCACCTCGTGAGCGAATTATACGTCGGGAAGGACGAAACCGATTGATGGACGAACACCCTTTGCCTCCGTGCGCGAAGAGATTGCCGAAGCAGATCACGCAGCATGGAGAGACCCGTGTGGATGACTACTTCTGGCTGCGCGACGGGGATCCGGCCGGGATCCGCGCTTATCTGGAAGCGGAGAATGCGTACACGGAGGCGGTGTTGAAGCCCGCCGAACCGCTCCAGGCGCGGCTTTACGAAGAGATTCTCGGGCGCATCGAGGAGACCGACACATCGGCGCCGGTTCCCCTGCGCGGCTATTTCTACTACACGCGCACCGAGGAAGGTAAAGCGTATCCCATCTATTGCCGTAAGAGGGGAAGCATGGGCGCAGAGGAAGAAATCCTCCTCGATCTCAACGAACTGGCGAAGAATGAAAAATACCTCCGTCTTGGAAATTTCAAGGTGAGCCCCGACCAGCGGATGCTGGCCTATTCCCTCGACGTGAGCGGCGATGAGGTCTACATTACCCGCGTCAAGGATCTGGCAACCGGAGCTTTGCTGCTGGATCGCGTGGAAAACACGTACTACGGCCTGGAATGGACGAACGACGGCCGCAGCCTCCTCTATGTGACTCTGGACGAGGCCAAGCGGCCTTATCGGGCGTGGTTGCACACGCTCGGTGACGCCGCTCAGTCCGACAGGCTGTTGTATGAAGAATTGGATGAGCGGTTTCACCTGACGCTGCACAAGAGCCGCAGCAAGCGCTTTCTGTTCTTCGAACTCGACAGCGCCGACACAAGTGAAGCCTGGTACGCCGAAGCCGCGGGCGGCCGGGTGGAACCCCGCCTGTTCGCCGCGCGCCGGCACACCATCGAATACGACTTGGAACATCAGGGAGACCAGTTTTTCATCCGGACCACCGAGGGTGGCCGGAACTTCCGCGTGCTAATGGCCCCTGCCGCCGATCCATGTCCGGAAAACTGGGCGGAAAAAATCGCCCATCGCGAGGAGGTGATGGTGGAGTCCGTGGATGCCTTCGAGCGCCACCTGGTGATTACCGAGCGCGAGAACGGACTCCGGCGCCTGCGGATCGAGGACGAGAACGGGGACACGCACTTCGTGGAGATGCCCGAGGCTGTCTACACCCTCGCTCCAGGCGAAAATCCGGAGTACGAAACCGGCATTCTGCGGTTTCATTACACCTCGCTCGTCACTCCCATGACCGCCTTCGACTATGACATGAAAACGCGGGAGCGGACGCTGGTGAAACAGGCGCCCGTACGCGGAGGCTACAACGCTTCCCTGTATGAAACCGTGCGCGTCTTTGCGCCCGCCCATGACGGAGCGAAAGTGCCCGTGTCCATGGTCTATCGCAAAGGAATGCGCAGGGACGGCAGCAATCCCACGCTGCTTTACGGCTACGGCTCTTACGGCATCAGCATCGATCCCGCCTTCTCTTCCGACCGGCTGAGCCTGCTGGACCGTGGATTTATCTACGCCATCGCTCACATCCGCGGCGGCGAGGATCTGGGAAAGAAATGGCACGATGACGGGAAGCTTCTGAAGAAATGGAATACGTTTGATGACTTTCTCGCCGCCGCCGAATTTCTCATCGCCGAAAAATATACCTCGCGTCAAGATCTCGCCATCATGGGAGGCAGCGCCGGCGGAATGCTGATGGGCGTGGCCATCAACCGCAAGCCTGAACTGTTTGGCGCCGTCATCGCCAAAGTGCCATTCGTCGATGTCCTCAACACGGCAACCGATCCTTCGCTTCCCCTCACGGTCATCGAGTACGACGAGTGGGGAAATTCGAACCGCCGCGATTTCTGGGAATATATCCGCAGCTACTCCCCTTACGACAACGTGGCCAGGCAAGCTTATCCGAACATGCTCGTCACTGCCGGCCTCAATGACCCGCGTGTTTCTTATTGGGAGCCTGCCAAGTGGGTGGCGAAGCTCCGTACACTCAAGACGGACCATAACCTGCTGCTGCTGAAAACCAACATGGATGCCGGCCACGGAGGCGCCTCCGGACGGTATGAGCGGATGAAGGAGACCGCCCTCGACTATGCGTTTCTCCTCACCGTGATGAACGGGTGAGCCATTCGTCTTCTCTACATCCGATGAATAGCTTTCATCGCCAGGTGCGGCTCGTGGGCGATGATCTTCAACAGAGCGGCCGCCGATAAACGCGGAGCAACGCGGATACTCCCTGTATTCTCCATCCGCATTCATCGGCGGCGAATTCTTTTCGACAAACTGTACTGAAGATTCTGGCGGACCTCTTATGTGTCGCGCACCAGCCCGGACCATAGCGCCGTCCATAGCATTGCGCTTGTTTCTGTTTTCCTACTATGCTGGTATCTCCTGGGTTCGGAGGAGCGCCTTTGTTTTTCAAGCAGATAACGTCCACGTTTCGGTTCGTCTGGGTACTGCTACTGGCGGCCGCGCCAATCTTTGCGCAGCTACGCATCAACACGAACTCCGTCTTGCCTGGCGCCACGTTAAACCAAAGCTATAACTTTGCCCTCACAGGCGCCGCCGGGACTTCGCCTTACACTTTTTCTCTAGCCTCCGGCGCCCTGCCCGCCAACATCACCCTGAACTCGAGCGGTGTTCTCTCCGGAACCCCCACCGCCGGCGGCAACTTCACCTTCACCGTGCGCATCACGGACTCCTCTTTCAATCAGGCCACGAAACAATTCACGCTCAACGTGACCGCGCAGCCGTTGACGGCGCAGCCCTTCCCGCCGCCGGCGAATGTGCCGGTGGGGCGCCTGACGGGAGCCAGTGTGCAAGGTGTGGGGGGAACTGCTCCCTACAAGTACTCCATTATTACCGGCACGCTTCCTCCAGGTGTGAACTTCGTGAAGACGTCCTGCTACTGCGAAGCGTATGCCTTCATCGAAGGCGTGCCGCGGACCACCGGCGTCTACAATGTCGTGGTCGAAGTGAAGGATAGCAACGGCCGTACGGCCACGACGCCGCTTCAATTCAACGTGGTGGCCAACCCGCTCAGCGTACCGCCCACCACCTTGCCCAGCGCCACGCGCGGAGCGGAATATGTGTTCCAACTTCCCTATACCGGCGGATTCGCGCCTGTTGTTTTCAACCTCGCGACGTCATCCTCCCTACCGCCCGGGTTGCAGCTCACCGCTGGAGGCAAAGTGCGCGGGATTGTCAGCACTTCCGTGGCTCCGGGCACGTATACTTTCAGTGCCCTGGTGAGCGACGGCGCGGGTTCCTCGACGACGACCGCGTATTCCATCAACGTCGCCGCTGCGCCTGTCAACACCATTGTCACCAACTCCACTCTGCCTACAGGCGTCGCCGGCATCGACTATGGAAAGCAACTCATTGCAGAAACGGCTGTCAGCGTCACGGGAACCTGGAGTGTGATTGGAGGAAGCCTCCCAACCGGCATCAACCTTGGCTCGAGCGGGCTGCTCGCGGGCAACACCTCCCAGACGGGGACATTCACCTTTACCGCCGAATTCCGGATCGACTCGACCACTGCCACCAGTAAGCAATTCACCCTCATCATCAGTCCCACGCGATTTCAATGGACATTCTCGAGCAGCCTGCCTTCCATCAACCGCGGGCAGTACAGCCTTTCCCTCGGCTCCTTCCCCACCGGCATGACCGGCGGCACTCCGGCGAGCAACGTGGAACTGGTCTCGGGCGCGTGGCCTGCCGGGATGGATGTCACTGGAAACCAGTACATCGCCGGCACGCCCACTACCGCGACGTTCTACGGCTTTGACGCGGAGGTCACCGCCACGGATGGACAAGTAGCGAGTGGATTTTTCTTCCTGCAGGTGACGAATACTCCAGCTTTGCAGATTCTGGCCCCTGGCCCTAATCTTCCCGATGCTGTCCTGGGGGTCAACTACTACTTCCAGGACTTCGGAGATTTCAATGGACAGCACGATAATGGCGGCGGGGACAGCTACACCTGGACTGTACAGAGCGGATCATTGCCGCCTGGACTCACCCTGTACACCGATGGCGAATTATCAGGGCGGCCCATCTCGGCAGGCACTTACAACTTCACCCTGCAAGTGGCCGACGGCTACGGCGCCACCGCGCAGCGAGCCTTCACGCTCGTCGTGCAACCCTCTGTGGGATCTCTCTCCCTCGATACACCATCACCGCTCCCACAAGGCCTCTACGGCCAATCCTATTCCACAAGCTTCGAATCGACGGGGGTAGCGCCGTATACCTACAGCCTCGATTCGGGCGCGTTGCCCGCCGGGTTCACCCTCAGCCCGTCCGGCGTCCTTTCTTCTAATGGCCCAACGATCGTGGGTGGGTTCTTTTTCTTTACCGTCCGCGTGCAGGACTCCACACCTGGTTCGCAAGGCGGCCCACTTAGCGCCATCAGAAGCTATTCCCTCTTCATCGCGAGCAATAACCCCCCTCCCACGCTCACCAGTATGAGCCGGACATCGATTCTCGCGGGAAGCCTCGGCTTCCCGCTTACTCTCACAGGAACGAACTTCCTCTCCGGCGCAAAGGTCTTCTGGAATGGAACCGCCTTGACCACGACGTTTGTCAACTCGGGGCAGTTGACGGCGGCGGTCACCACTGCGCTGCTCGCCGATGGCGGAATAGTCTATATATATGTCCAAAATCCCGACGGCCTGTACTCCAACACGATGTACTTCAACGTCATCCTGCCTGCCCCCGTGCTCTCGTCGCTATCCCCCACGTCCGTCTATTCCGGCAGTGCCGCTTTCACCCTTCAAGTAGTCGGCCGGAATTTCCCCGGACCCATCCAGCAGGAAGGCCCGCCATTGCCCGGTGCCGTCATTTACTTCAACGGACAGCCTCTCACCACCATCTACGATTCGCCCACGCAGTTGCACGCCACCGTGCCGGCCACTCTGGTTGCCAGCCCGGGGACCGTTCCCGTAATGGTGCGAGACTACGATGATCAGGTTTCCAATACCCTGCAATTCACCATTGCCGGAGCGCCCACGCTCACCAAACTGACGCCGGACACCACTGCCGCGGGATCGGCGCAGTTCACCCTCGTGCTCGAGGGTACGAACTTCCGTCCCAACGTGCGCGTGGAATGGAATGGCGATCCGCTGACGACGTACGTGGATTCCTCCACCAGCGTGCGAGCCATTGTCGAGGCAGGCCGCGTGCTCAATTCCGGAGTCTATCCTGTGCTGGTTCGCACCCCGGAAGGACTCACCTCGAACACGCTGAACTTCACCGTCACCGGGAATAACCCGGCCATCACCTCACTCAGTCCCGATACCTTCGCTGCCGGCAGCCCGCTTTCGCAACTCACTGTGAACGGGACCGGATTCCAAAGCGACGCCGTTGTGTATTGGAACACCACAGCGCTGGTCACGGCATTCGTTTCGAGCACTAAGCTCATGGCAGTGGTGCCCGCGAACCTGCTCGCCACACCAGGCGTCGCGCAGATTCAGGTTCGCAACATCAGCGCCCAAACCGTGTCCGCCACCCGCGATCTTCCGGTCACGGGGACAGGTCCTGCCATTACCTCGCTGGCGCCCAACCAGGCGCAGACGGGCGGCCCGCAGTTGACACTCACAGTCAACGGGATCAATTTCCTGAGCGGAGCCGCGGTGCGTTTGAACAATACCGATCTCGCCACTACGTTCGTTTCCGCCACGCAACTGACTGCGATTGTTCCGGCAACCCTCCTCGCCACTTCCGGCGATTTTCCGGTCATCGTGCGGAACCCGGACAGCCAGCTTTCACCCCCTGCCACCTTCACGGTTAGTCCGAATGCGGTTCCACCCCAGATCACCACGCTCACGCCATCCACGGTGACGCCGGGTGGCGCTGCTTTCACGCTCGCCGTGCAGGGGTCCGGATTCCAATCGGGCGCCGTGGTTCGCTGGAACGGACAGGACCTGACGACGATCTTCGTTTCCGCCACCGCTCTCACAGCCAGCGTTCCCCAAACGCTCATCGCCAGCGCGGGCACGGCAATGATCCTGGTCCACAATCCGAACGGCCTCAATTCCAATCAGGTCGCCTTCCCCATCACCACGACTCCTCCGCCTGCCATCAGCGTTTTGAATCCGAACAGCGCCGCCGCCGGGAGTCCGCAGTTCACGCTTTCCGTTCAGGGCACAGGCTTCCAATCGGGCGCGATCGTACGCTGGAATAACCAGGACCTGGTGACCAGCTTCGTTTCCCCCACGCTGCTCAACGCCACCGTGAGCGCATCGCTGCTGGTCTCCTCTGGAACCGCGCAAGTGGTGGTGCGCAATCCGGACCAGCAGACATCCGCGCCCGCAACCTTCACCATCTCCACATCGCTGCCGCCCGTCATCACCAGCCTCAATCCACCCGCGGTGAATGCCTTGGCCGGACCGGTCACGCTGGCCGTAAATGGAACCAATTTCCAGAACGGGGCCACGGTGCTGTGGAATGGCGTGGCGCTGGTCACCGCGTTTGTGAACAACACGCAAGTAACCGCGCTGGTTCCCGCCGCGCTCACCGCCTTCCCCGGCACGGCTACTGTCCAGGTAAGGAACCCCGACAATCAGACCTCCGCCGGCGTCGCGATCCTCATCCGGTTCCTGCCTCCGCAGATCATCAGCATGAGTCCGCTTGCCGTCATCGCGGGAGCCTCGGAACTGGCCCTTTCGGTGAACGCGCTGAACGTGCAAAACGGCGCTGTGGTGCTGTGGAACGGACAGCCGCTCCAGACCACCGCATCGGTTTCCGCCATCTCCTCCACACCGAGCACGCTTACCGCGAATGTGCTGCCGGTCAGCCTTTTCGCCATCCCCGGCAACGTCAATATTGCGGTGCGAAATCCGGACGGGCAGACCTCGCTTCCGTTCACCTTCCAGGTGATCGCTCCGCCGCCCGTCATTACTTCGCTTGACCCGGCGACGGTGTATGCCGGCTCACCCACGCTGCAACTGCGCGTCCGCGGCTCCGGCTTCCGGAGCCTTTCCCTCGTGCGCTGGAATGGCCAGCCCCTGCCCACCGCGTTTGTCGACGCCACTCAGTTGACTGCGACAATCGACTCGGGCCTGATCCTCTCGCCGGGCAGCGCCGGCATTACGGTGTACAACACCGATGGAGCAGTCTCCAATTCGTTCACCCTTCCCATTTCGCAATCGCTCACGCCGGAAATCACCGCCTTGACTCCCGCCTCCGCGCCCGTCAATGGCCCCGCATTCACACTCGGCGTCGCGGGAAAGAACTTCGTCCCCACTTCGCAGATTCTCTGGAATGGGACGCCGCTGGCCACGACGTTCGGCTCCGCCGCGCAACTGAGCGGCGCCGTAGCTTCCACCCTGCTGGCGACACCCGGAGCAGTCACCGTCACCGTGCGCCAGCCTGACGGAAAGACCTCAGCCGGCGCGGTATTCGCCATTGGCGAGGCGCTCAAGATCACCAGCAACACACCGCTGCCGGCCGCGGTCAAGGATTCCACGTATCAGTTCGCCTTCACTGCCAGCGGCGGAGCGCGCCCGTATCAGTGGCGGCTCGCCTCCGGTTCCGCCAAGCTGCCCGATGGCCTGACGCTGGCCGCGGACGGCACGTTATCCGGCAAGCCCACGGCCGCTGCCTCATTCCCGTTCACCGTGGAAGTGGTGGACGCCACAAACACTTCCGTCAAGCAGAACGCCACGCTCGTGGTCGACAGCCGCGATCTCGACATCACCTCCACTTCGCCGCTTCCTCCCGCCACCGCCGGCGTGCCGTATTCCTTCGTCATGAAGTCGAACGCCCGGGCCGCTCTGCAATTGGCATGGTCCGTGGTTGAGGGTGCGCTCCCGGCAGGGTTGACGCTCAATGCCGATACGGGCGAAATCAGCGGCGTTCCCGAGGAACCGGCCGAGCCTGGGACAGCCACAGCGGCAGCCAAGTCCTCCCGCGGCGCAACCGTCCCCGTGGATTTCACTTTCCGCATCCAGGTGGCGGCCACGGACCGTAATCCGTTCCGTAAACAGTTCGCGCTGACTGTGCTCCCGGCGGCGGCGGGCTTCCGCATCATCACGCCCTCTCCGCTGCCCGACGCGATCAAGGATCACCCCGTTCACTTGCAGATCGCCGCGGCCGGCGGAAGGGCGCCGTATAGCTTCGCGCTCCAGGGAACGCTCCCCGCGGGTGTTACCTTCAGCCCCTCCGGAATCCTGGATGGAACGCCCACCGCGCTCGGATCGTTTAACTTCACCATCGCCGCAACGGATGGAGCGCAGCAGCAGGCTTCACAGGCTTACCAGTGGCGTGTGGCCGACGGAGCGAATGGGCCCATCATCAGCAGCGGTCCGCTGCTGCCCGTCTCCGCTTCCGGGCGCCCGATTGACGTCCTGGTGGAAGCGGTTCAGGGAGCGCGCCCCTTTGTGTGGTCCATCATCTCCGGCACGCTTCCGAGCGGCATTACGTTCGATCCGCCTACGGGCCGTCTCAGCGGCGCCACAGCCCAGGAGGGACTCTTCCGCTTCACGGTAAAGGTCACGGACGCCAACGGCCGCATCGACCAGCGCGTCATCGGACTGCCTGTCACGGCCACCGGCGAACCGCTCACCATGGTGACGGCCACGCTGCCCCCCGCTACGCTCGGCGTGCCGTACTCGCTCACCCTACAGGCGAGCGGCGGGAAGGCTCCTTATGAGTGGAGCCTCGCCTCCGGCAGTCTCCCCTTGGGGCTGCGGCTTTCCGGCAATCAGATCACGGGCGCTCCCACCGATCCCACCCCGGCCGCCATCACTCTCCGCCTGCGCGATGCCTTCGGGTTCGTGGTGAACCGCGACTTCAACCTCGCGGTGAACATCGCCACACTGCCTTCCGCGCAGATCACGGGTCTGCCGGACAGCATCAACCCGGGACAGCAGCCCACACTCGGACTGCAATTGGATTCGCCGTATCCGGTGGAGATCACCGGCCGGCTCGATCTCACCTTCACCGCCATCCCGGATGCTCCGGGCGTGGAACCGGGCCTTATGTTCAGCACCGGCGGGCGCACGGTCTCCTTCCGTATCCCTGCCGGCGAAACCACCGCGGTCTTCCCGCGCATGCCTCTCGCCTTCCAGACAGGCAGCGTTTCCGGGACCCTCACCTTGCATCCGGCGTTCCTTGTCGCCGGAACGGAAGTGATCCCGTCCAACCGTCCGGACCGCGGCGTCCGCATCGAACCGGCGCCGCCGGTGATCAGCACGGTGACCCTTGAACGCCGCAGCGGCGGGTTTAACATCGTGGTCACCGGCTTCTCTTCCACCCGGGAGTTGTCGGAAATGGTGGTGACGCTCACCCCGGCCACCGGGCGCGACTTGCTCCAGACGCGCTACGTCGTGGCCCTCACCGGCGTGTTCAAAAAGTGGTACGCGAGCCAGGATTCCTTCGCCTTCGGAGGCCAGTTCCAACTGACGGTTCCCTTCGATGGAGATGCGTCGGCGGTGCAATCCGCCGCGATTCGCCTGCGCAACAGCGCCGGTGAATCGGAAGAACGGCGCACGAATTAGACACGCCGGCGGCACGGCTCAGACCGGGCCGCCGGTCGAATTCCGAGCGGCCAGGGTGGTACAACAGCGATATGCGCTTTCCCCCCATCTTCGTCTGTTTGCTCGCGCCTGTGGCGGTGTTCGCGGCCGATGCTTTGCCTGCCCGCTACTTCCGTCTCATGGAGGCAGGGACGGCCCGCGTGGAAGCAAAGCTCCAAGCCGCTCCCGGCGCGGATCTGAAGGCGCTGGAAGCCGAGACTTCGTGGCGGCACTTCCCCTACGCGATTCTCGCGCCGGCCGTGCTCTACTCGAAGCAGCACCGGGATAATCCGCGCTATCGCCACAAGCACATGCTGGAACTCGCCATTCAGATCGGCGACATGCTGGCAGGCGAGAGCGAGAAGGGCACGTTCGAACCGCGGCTCGACAGTGACTGGGATACCTACATGTGGCTGGATACCTACCGCCTGCTGGAGCGCGAGCTGGGCATGGAACGCCGGCAGCGCTGGCAGCATGAAATCCGAAAGAACATCGCCATGCTGGTTGAGGACACGCGCGACCGTCTGGATTTCGCTTGGTACAACTCGCCCTACATCGGCACATCGCCGAATCACTACGCGCTATGGGCGGCCAATCTTTACCTGGGCGGCCGTCTGTTCGGAGTCAAGGAGTGGGAGGACCTCGGCCGGGCCGTGCTGCGGCGCTTCGCTTTGGTGGAGCAGGCGCCGGACGGCTATTGGGGGGAACACAGCCGTTCCGGCCCGACCATCGGATACAACCATCTGACCTTGAGCGCGGTCGCCATGTACTGGGAGTTCAGTAAGGATAAGGACGTGCTGCCCGCGCTGCGGCGCGCCACGGATTTTCACAAAAACTGCACGTTTCTCGACGGCACGCCGGTGGATGTATTCAATGATCGTAACCGCTACTGGGGCGTGAGCGCGTGGGCACAGTTCGCATTTTCAAATTTCGCGGACGGGCGCGGTTACGCGGCTTTTCTGACGAGTTTTTTCGATCCGGAGAAACTCACGGTTGATCAGTTGGGGCGGCTTTCGCAGGACGCGCTCTATTACCACGAAGGCCCGTCGGAAGCAGCCCCGCAACAGCGCCCGTCGTATTCCTACCGGATGAACGTGCCGGCCGGTGTTCGAAAGACCGGGCCATGGCAGGTGGCCCTGTCGGGCCTTATTGATACACAGGCCATCAACAACCGCTTTTATCTCGACCGCCAGGGCCACCTCAGCATTTTTCACCAGAAGACGGGCCTGATCATTAGCGGCGCAAACTCGAAGCGGCAACCTGAGTTGGCGACCTTCACGGAAGAACTGATGGGGCGGACGGTGCATATGCCCCTCAGCAGCCGGCTTCAGATGTCAAATGCGCAAGACCGTCTCTCTCTGGCTTTCAACACATTCTTCAGCGACCTCTACGTCATGCCCCCTACGGGGAACGAGTTGGATTTCCGGTTCGTCATCAATGGGCACGGCACGCCCGCGAAGAATCCAAGATTGACGCTGCAACTCGTGCTCGTGCCTGGCGAAGAACTGGAGACCGGGACGGGCGTCAAAGTTACAGTCGGCCGGGACAAGATCGAATTCAGCAGCGAACTGGGCGGCTCGATACGGCATCACGGCTGGACTCTGGCGGTTGATCGAACCGCGCACCTCCGCTGGCCCGTCTACCCGCACAACCCCTACACCGATGAGCCCGAGACAGACCTGAGAAGAGCCGTCGCGGTGGTGACCGTGCCGCTTGCCCTGAAGCCCAGACCGGGCAAGTACATCCGGCCGCGCGATCAGGAGATCGAGTTCAAACTTGCCGTACAATAGACGCGCAAGGCCGGAGTCAGCCCCGCTTGATTACCGCCGCACCAGCACTTCCCGCAAGTGGTCCCTCGTGAGGAAAAACTTCACCGCCCCACAGCCTTCAAACAACTTCTCAATCGCGCGGTTGTTGAAGTATTGCTCACGGTTCCTCAGGCCTCGCGGAGACAGCATTACCGTCTTCCCGTCGACAATGCGATACGAATAGGCAGGCGCCACGCGCACCTTCTCGTCTGCCTGAAAATAGGAGAGCACCATCCCCCCGGGGCTCAACAACAGCATGAGCCGCTCCAACACCGCCTCGAGCAAGGGCGCCGGAAGATATTGCAGCGTGTCCCACACCAGGATTCCGCCGAACGTGCTCGCGTGATAGTTGAACGTCTGCTCGACAAACTCTGCAATCTTTCGCGACTCCGACAGATTCGGATCGTTCCAGATGGTGTCCAGGCTGTGCAGGATGCTCTCGGAGCTGATGCGGTGCCCGAGGTTCGTGATGTAGTTGATATTGGCCTGATTCGCGCCGCACAGATCAAGGACCGCGCAGGTCGGCTGATCGCGCAGCGTGAGCAGAAACTGCTCGAGACCGCGGCTCAGACGGGTGGTTTCCTCGGCGGGATAACCCGCGGGCCAGGGCTGATTTCCGGATAATGAGGCGCCGGACGGCTGTCCGTTCCCCGAGGCGCGGGGGAGCGCTTCGTCACTTCCGAAAATCGACTTCAGCCTGTCTCTCCACAAGGTTGCGAAAAACACCTCTGCCCCTGCATGCGCGTGGAGGCGTCCACAGGGGCGTCTGTAAGTCCGCTTATCGCTTGACTTCGGTTACCTGGTTGGCCGTCGTGCCGGCGGCGGCTGCGGCGGCCTGCTGCCGCGGAGCCGGAGGCGCGGGCTGCGGCTTGCCGACATCCTGCTTGATGATGTCGATGCTCCCCTTGAAGTAAGCGCCATCTTCAATAAAGATGCGCGCCGTGCGAATGTCACCCACCAGCCGGGCTTCCTTGCGGATCTCGACCTTGTCGCTTGCTTCGACATTGCCGTGCATCGTGCCGATGACCACGATCTCCCGCGCTTTCACATTCGCCTGAACCCGGCCGTTCGGCCCGATGGTCAGCCGGTGCTCCTGCAACTCGACGGTGCCCTCCAATTCCCCGTCCAGATACAGATCCTCCCGGCTGATAATCTGGCCTTTGATCATGACAGATTTGCCGATGGACGCAGAGGTGGAAGGGCGATAGCTTTCGGGCTCGGGGGAGCGCGTGGGCATTGTGGACATGGGGATTCCCTCCTTGGTCAAGTCCGCTTGCGACGGCGGAGTGTAGGATTGCTTGGGCGTATATTCTTCCTCTTTACGACGGGACCACATTTGGGAAGACTCCTTCCTGGAATCGGCACTCGCCGCCGGGCTACTTTCGCAAGTGTCCCATGCCGAGCGCATTCGACGCCAGCCGCCGGGGGAGAGAATGCGGCTTGCGAACTCGAACTTTCATACTAAATGGGGTACGGGCAAAACGCAAGACAACAGCGCGTTTTTTCGCAACGTTGCGCCTCCCACCCTCACCTCCGTTTGGGATAATGGGGTAGTGCCAAAGCTGAAGGATTTGGAGGCGCGTCTCGAACGCACGGAACAACAACTGCGGCTGTTTCAAAAGGTAAGCCGCTTCATGGTGCGCGAGATGAGTTTGCAGGAAGTCCTGCTGGGGATCGTCGACCTCATCGTGGAATACACCGCCTGCGATTCCTGCCTCGTCTATCTCATCGACGACGACGAACTCGTGCTGTGCGCTTCCAACACGCCGCATCCCTCGACCATCGGCAAGGTGCGGCTGAAGCTCAACGAAGGCATCACCGGATGGGTGGCGCGCGAGCGCCGCATGGTCGCCATCTCGCGCGAATCCTACAATGACCCGCGCTTCAAGTTCTTCGGCGATCTGCCGGAAGACACCTACGAGGCGTTCCTTTCCGCCCCCGTCATCGCGCGCAACCGCGTCGTCGGCGTCATCAACGTCCAGCATCGCCAGCCGCATGCGCATACCGGCAACGAAATGGAAGTGCTCACCACGGTGGGCGAGCAGGTGGGCTGCCTGCTCGTGCTCGCGCGCATGTCGGGCGAAGCCGTCGAGGCAGTGAGTCACGCCGAGCTTGTGCTCTCTTCGGGCCCGATCACTCCGCGGGCTTAGTAGATGGTCCCGGAAAGCTTTCAGCCAGGCTTCAGCCTTCAGCTTTCCGCCGGGTCGTTTTGTCCGATGAAAAGCCGATCGCTCAGCCGCCGCGCCGCCGCGGGTCTGCTCGTTTCTCCTTTTCTTTCCGCTGCCGGGCAGCCCGCTTGGATGGTGGTTCATCAGCCCTCGCGTCCCGTCACTGTGGCTGATTTCGCGCGATCGGGGAATGGGTTCCTTGCGGCGGCCGGCCGCGAGGAGAAGCCGCTGATCCTGCTCAGCAAGGACGGCAAAGCATGGACAACTCATCCCCTTCCCGATCCTCCCATTTCTCTCTGCTTTGCCGGGGAGCAGGACCTTTGGTTCGCATCCCGGAGCGGTCTGTGGCGCTCGAGCGACATGGCGCAAACATGGAAACTCCAGTACAGGCACGAATCCCTCACTCGCGTTTATTTCGTCACCGCGGACCACGGCTATGCGCTCGGCGGCAACAAGACCATCGTCGAAACCGCTGATGGCGGGCGCACGTGGAATCCGCTTCCGGCCGCCGCTGGGCCCACTACGAATGCGGAATACACCACCTACCACTGGATCGACTTTGTAACGCCTCGCGCCGGCATGATCACCGGAGTCTCACACCCGCCCCGCACCGGCCGCACGGGCCCTCTGCCTGCCTGGCGCGATCCGCAGCGCGATCTGCGCCGGCCCGAATGGCCCTCCGCTTCGATCACTCTCGAAACCCGCGATGGCGGAGCGACGTGGAAACATTCCACCACTTCCTTGTTTGGAAGCATCACGCGCGTCCGCTATGCCCGAGACGGCCGGGGACTCGCCCTCATCGAGTTTCACGATGCCTTCGAGTACCCTGGCGAAATCTTCTCCATCGACCTGCGGACCGGCCGGTCCGGCCGCGTCTTCCGCGAAAAAGATCGCGCCGTCACCGACCTTCTCGTGTTTCCCGGCGGCCACGCCGTGCTCGCCGCCATCGAGCCTCCGCCGGACCCCAGGGAATCCACTCTCGGCGCCGTGCATTTCCTCACCACGGACGATTTCTCGAACTGGAAAGAGATGCCCCTCGATACGCCGCTTCAGGCGGGGAGGCTCTGGCTTGCCGGCGATACCCCCGCTTCCCTCTGGGCCGCTTCTGACACCGGAACTATCCTCCGTTTCGCGGGTTGACCTGCAATCCGGCTGTGTCCTCAGGGCGTGCGGGATAAGTCAGATTCCCCGAAGCGTCCCGATGCGCGGCAGCCGTCATACGCGCCTGCTCTACCTTTCCCGGGCCAACGAGGTGAAACACCTCTTCGCCGGCCGCCAGGAGGTGGTCTGTGATGATGCGCCGGTGGCATCGCCACCACAGCGCCTCCGCGCACATGATGACACAGCGCCGGCCGCGGCCAAGTTCGCGCAACCGGGCGAGCCCGTCGCGGAAATCGTCGCCCATCGCATAGTCGGCGTAGTTGTGAAAGCTCGCATTCCGCCAGAAAGCATTGACGCCCGGCGGCACATTGCGGGCCTTGCCCCGCAAGCCCCCGAGCGCCGCAATGTGCTCATATCCGATTTGTAATGACGCGAGCGATTGAGGCAGGACGTCGCGATTGTACTGGGGATTGGTCCGCGACCGCGGCACGGTTCGAACATCAACGACGAAGGTGACTTCAACGTTCTTCAGCATACTGACGAACTCGTCGATGGAACGTGTCGAATGGCCGATCGTGTAGAACGCTGTTTTCATGCGCGGACTATTGGCGGTCAGCCGCCGATATGCCGCAATGCTCTACCCTTGTGCAGAGCGATGTGATCGGTCTTGTCGCTCTTGATCTCGTATTGCGGATCATCCTCGCTCGCATGATGGGTGTAGCCTTTGTAGTTCACGTCGCTCGTGTGCACCCGCACGATGCGGCCGCTGACCCGGCCGGCTTCGGAATTCCAACTCACGTGATCGCCGGCTTTGAATATCGTTCCCATAATCCTATTTTCTCGCACGTGCCTGCGTGGCCCGCGCCGCGGCAGGCCCGTACGATTTCCGGGCAACCTGACGGGACTGCTCTGCGCCACGGCGCGGTCTGGAACGGCTTAAGATAGAGGAATACCCTTGTAGGAGTAACCACTATGAGAAAAGGATCGCCGCATGTGCGAACCTTTCGGAGGATCTTTTGTTCCGTGGCTTTTTTCCTTGCCGCGGCATTCCCTGTAGCAGCGGCCGGACACTCTGCGACTCTTCCCCCGAAACTGCCCACAACCCCTTTCTTTCCGCAACCTGACCGCGCCGCCCGCGCGGCCATTGATAAGAGCGGCAAACAACAACTGAGCCGCGTCCCTTTATACTTCGAGCCGAATGTCGGCCAGGCCGACCCGTCCGTCCGGTTCCTTTCGCGCGGCGGAGGGTTTCTCACCCTGCTCACAGGCAAAGATGCCTGGTTCGTCAGCAGCGGCCTGAAACAGCCGCTCCAGTTGACCTTCCTCAACGCCCGCAATCCTAAACCCGCCATCCCCGAGCAGAAACTCCCCGGCATCAGCAACTACTTCCGCGGCAAGGACCCCTCTCAGTGGCGCACCAACGTTCCCCATTACGCGCGCGTCCGCTTCCCCGAGGTCTATGAGGGCATCGACGCGGTCTACTACAGCGGCGAAAATCGCCTGGAATACGACCTCGTGGTCGCTCCCGGAGCCGACCCGAGCGTCATTGAACTCTCCTGGAAAGGCGCTGAGCGCATCCGCGTCGATGAATCGGGAGACCTCGTCCTCTCGACATCCGCCGGCGACATCCGCCAGCACCGGCCGCTTGTCTACCAGGAGATCGACGGCAAGCGCGTTGCCGTAGCCGCCCGCTATCGCAACGGCGAGGCTGGCGGCTTCCGCTTCGAACTCGCCGCATGGGACCGCAAACTCCCGCTGGTGATCGACCCTGTCATCGTCTACTCCACCTTCCTCGGCGGCACGCAAGGCGAGGAGGTGCTCGGCATCACTGTCGATGCGGGAGGCCCGGCCTATCTTGCCGGCTACACCAAGTCCGCCGACTTCCCTCTCTTCCACCCCATCCAGAACACCATCACCAGCATCTTCAACGATGCGTTCGTCACCAAACTCAACGTCACCGGACAGGTGCTGGTCTACTCCACATTCATCGGTGGGGAGAATGAAGACCAGGCCACCAGCGTGGTCGCCGACGCGACGGGAGCCGCCTACATCACCGGGTTCACCGGCTCCTTCGGTTATCCGGTCACAAACAACGCCTACCAGAAAAATTTCTCCGGCGTCCAGGACGCCTTCGTCAGCAAGCTCTCTCCCGACGGCAACGTCCTCACCTGGTCTACCTTTCTCGGCACCAGTGATACTCAGGAAGTGGGCAAAGCCATCGGCGTCGACTACGCGGGCTATGTTACCGTCGCGGGCCAAACGAACAGCACCAATTTCCCCACCACGCCTGGGGCATATAAGACCACCTATGGCGGCTCCTACGACGGCTTCCTCACCAAGTTCGACCCGACAGGGGTGACCCTCACGTTCTCCACCTACTTCGGGGGCGCTCTTGGCATAGACACGCCCAACGCCATGGTCATCGACCCCGCCGGAGAGATCTGGATTGCCGGCGGGACCACTTCCGCCGACTTCCCGACAACGCCCGGAGCCTATAGCCGCACACAGAGCGGCCTCGAGGACGCATTCGTCCTCAAGTTCAGCCAGGATGGCAAGCGAGTGCTGTTGAGCACACTGCTCGGCGGCGCGGCTTCCGACAGCGCCTTCGCCCTGACCCTCGAGAAGGAAGGGCGCGTCGTCATCGCCGGCCAGGCAGGCACGGGCTTTCCCACCACGGCGAATGCTTATAGCCGCACCGTCCAGGGAACCGGCGACGCATTCGTCGCGCGCTTCAACAGCACGCTTTCCTCGCTTATCGCGTCCGGCCTGGTTGGCTCGCCGGGAATCGAATTCGCCAAAGGCGTGAAGACACTTCCGGGCGGCTATCTCATCATCGCCGGCTCGGCGCAGACGAGCAACTTCCCTGTCACCCGCGATGCGTTCGGATATTCCGGCAGCGCCGCCTTGCCCGACGGGTTCCTCACCGTGCTCGAACCTCTCGCCAACAGCCTGCGCTTTTCCACCGTCCTCGGCGGCGTCTTCTGGGATGTCATCAACGGCGTGGCCCAGGACATCACCGGCGATGTCTATGTCGCGGGGCAGACGTTCTCGAGCGACTACCCCATCACTTCCGACGTCTTCCAAACCACCAACAAAGGGCTGGGCGACGGTTTCGTCACCAGGGTGGGCGACTTCGGCGTCCACGAATGCGTGACGAACGTCACCCCCACCGGCACATCCTATCCCGCGGAAGGCGGCGGCGGCGGGGTCGGCGTTGACCAGGGGTGCACCTGGTTTGCCTTCTCGAGCGTCCCCTGGATCAACCTCACCTCCGCTCCGCTCACCGTCGGCGCCGGCTCTCTCAACTACACCGTCAGCCCCAACCCAAGCGCTGATCCCCGGACCGGCACCGTGTACGTGGCCGGCAATGTCGTGCAACTCCTGCAAAAGGGCACGTCCTTTGTCGCCCCCTTCACCGATGTCCCCGCAAGCGACCCGTTTGTCGACTACGTGCGCATCATCAAAGCCAACAACATCACCAACGGCTGCGCGCCGAACATGTATTGCCCCAACGACAGCACCACTCGCGGGCAGATGGCGGTGTTCATCGTCCGCTCCCTGCTCGGCACCGATGACTTCCTCTTCCCCGCCGCGCCCTTTTTCCGCGACGTCCCGGCCGGCCATCCGCAATTCAAGTGGATCCAGAAACTGCGCCAGTTGGGCATCACCACCGGCTGCAACCTCCTCGACTATTGCCCCGATCAGTCCGTCACGCGCGGCCAGATGTCGGTGTTCCTCATCCGCTCCAAGTTCGGCTCCACCTTCGAGGCCCCAACCACTCCCTACTTCACCGATGTTCCGTCAAGCAACATCTTCTTTCAATACATTCAGAAGATGAGGCAGCTTGGCGTCACCAGCGGTTGCGGAGGAGGCCAGTTCTGCGTGAACGATACCAACACGCGGGGACAAATGGCGGTCTTTCTCTCGCGGATGTACTTTACGCCCTGGTAGCCCGAACATACTGATTTCATGTGGCGCAGGCACTCTCTTGCCTGCCGCGTCCCCACTCCTGGGGACGCCTCTGTGTTCCATCCCACGGCGCGGCCGGCGAAGCTGCGTTGTGCGAGCGAGTTCCTCAAAAGGACTAGGGCTGTCTACCGGACCACGGAGACCCGCTCCAACTGCACCGAAGCGAGATCCTTCCAGCACTTGTCCACGGTGCTCTGCACGAAGGTCAGTTCCTCCACCGGAAAGACTCGCGAATGGGGGAACTGCCGCCACATGTCCTCAGCCAGCCGCGCGGCATCCGCAACCGCCGTCACCGGCAACTCCTGCGCAAGCGTGATGTGCGGGTGGTAGTCGAACGGCTCGGCGAAGTACAGCGGGCCGTGGTTCAGCGCCGTGTGGATTTCCAGTAACTGCTCACGCCCCATTCCGAGTTCAATGTAGATCACATTCGTTTCCGGAAACACACGGATCTCCGTTGCCTGGAGGCGGAATGCGGGAAGAGTCTTCGTGTATTCATGAATCTGGTCCCACGCCTCATCCGCCGGCCCGAAAACCGGCCGCGGCGGCATCAGCGTCACGTGCGCGTGAGGATTACATTCCGGCGCAAGCTTCCGGCGAAGATCATCGAGAAACCTGCCGAGCGGATCAGGAATGTACGTCACGAGCGCGTAGGAATTGATCCACTGCGTGCCGTTCGATGCAATTTCTAGCTGCGATGGCAATCTGTCCGGTCAGTATAGCGTAACCGCTAAGTGGATGGCGAGTACCAGGACCGGACGGGGTGGTTGTTGCGGACGGCATTGGTGGGCGGTCGCGGGCTCGAACCGCGGACCTCCTGCTTGTAAGGTGTGGAGCGTATGTTTACAGAGTGGGTACCAAACACTACCAAAGGTCCTGTTTACAGGATCCAATGGTAATTCTCCGTCACAGTCGGTGCTCCACGCGTGGTTGCGGTCACAATCCACGTCACAAGATGCGAGAGTAGGAACAACCGCTTTAAGATCCGCATCCATGGAAAGAGCAAGCCCAAACGTGAGTCGTGAGTCTCCTTCCGGGGCGGCGTTCGCTATGCTCCACCCTCAGAGGGGCAGGGCAGAAGGCACCTGCCCCAGACCGGCCATCCCCCGGCAACCCCAAAATCGCCTAAAGGGTGCCCCCGGCAGGCAAGGGGTGTTAATTCTCCGATGAACACGTGCCGCTCAACGGGAACCGAGTGCACAATTCCCCGGCCATGCGTTTGCCGCGATTTTGATAAACTTGCTTCACCCTTTACTCGTGCTCCTAAAGGCTAGGGTCATGGTCCTGTTGACGTGTGGCAGTTGCGCCGCATTCGGGCAGGCGCAATATACCTTGACTGACCTAGGTGCCTTCACACCGGTTGCCATCAACAACCACGGGCAGATAGCCGGGAACATAACCGCTGCGAACGGCTACCAACATGCTGCCAAGTGGGAGAACGGAGTCGTTACCGACCTGGGCACGGTTGGAGGAGAGATCAGCACTGCCTACGGGATGAATACGCGAGGCGATATTGTTGGTGTCAGCGGTGCTGGGACAACCTTCCCAAGTTCGTTCGCATTTCTCTACACCGGTTCCATGGAGGCCCTTTATAATCCCCCCACCATAGGGGGTAGCAATTTGGCCACCGCCAGGGATATCAATGACACTGAGAAGATCGTAGGGCAGACCGGCGGTGGGTCATGGGTCTATGAGACTGGCTCATTCACTGACATTACCTATAACAGGTACGCGGGCACCGATGTGATCCTTATTGGAGCCACATCAATAAACAGCAATGGCGACATTGTTGGGCGAACTCTTCAGCCCGATCCATATCTGTTTCGACCGCCCCAGGCTATCCCTTTCTTGAAGTACGTCGATGGCTGGCAGCATTATGTCAATGGAATCAATGATTCCGATCAAGCTGTTGGTTGGGCCATCTCCGGAAGTTCTACCGAGGCAAGATCGGTAGCTTTGTTTTGGCCAGGGTTGGGGCAGCCTCCTCAAGTTATCGGTGTCGAGAGGTTCTGTCCGCCGTACGGTCTCAACAACTTGGGTCAGGTCGTTGGAGTAGCGCCATGCGATAGCACTGGCAATGTCTGGTCTTTCAAGAATGGGCAGGTTACCAATATAAGCGCTTCGATGATTGGAGCCGAGGGTTGGTTGTTCTTTGAGGCTGTAAGTGTCAATGATCTGGGCCAGATCGTCGGGAGAGGGTCGATTAATGGACAAACCCATGGGTTCCTGATCTCACCGGCTCCGATTCAGGTGGTGGTGAACACCTCTCCGTCAGGTCTCGAAATTGTGGTGGACGGAGTACATTCGGTTGCTCCGCAAACATTCTCTTGGCAGGCCGGGGCATTACATTCAATTAGTGGCACTTCCCCACAAACGTCCTCAGACAGAAGATATGTCTTCAACTCTTGGAGTGACGGTGGGGCTGCATCCCACACCATAACGACACCGACAAGCCCCACGACCTACGCAGCCAGCTTCAATATCCAATACTTGCTGACGACCGCGGCGGCGCCTTCGGGCGGGGGTTCCGTGACCGTATCGCCCCAAACTGGCGACGGTTTCTACCCATCGGGTTCCACCGTCCAGTTGACCGCGATCCCCGCAAGCGGCTATCAATTCGTGGGGTGGAGCGGAGACCTTTCGGGCAGCGTGAACCCTGCCAGTGTTGTAATGAGCGCACCTCGAAGCATCTCGGCACAGTTCACCTCCGTGCCGGCTTGCAGCTACCAACTGAGCGGCAACTCCACAAGTGTCGCCTCATCCGGGGACATTCGGAAGGTGAGCGTCTCGACTGGCAGCGGTTGTTCATGGCAGGCAACTTCAAATGCTCCGTGGGTGACCATTCTCTCGAGTGCATCTGGGTCCGGGAATGGCGTGGTGCGGTTTCGCGTGGATTCGAACACCAACGGAACACCCCGCACGGCGATCCTGACAATTGGCGGGGTGTCCTACACCATTACCCAGGCTCCCGGTGGATGCCAATTCAATGTGTCCGGGACGGATTTGGTTCTGCCCGTCTCGGCCGGCACATACCAAATTGCGATAACGGCGTCGAACGCCAATTGCCAGTGGACGGCCACTGCAACGCCAGCATGGATCACTCTGACCAGCGCGGCGTCTGGCACCGGCAACGGCACCCTGGGCTACTCCGTGCCAGCAAATCCCGATAGCAGCCCTCGGGTCGGCTACATTACCGTGGGTGGGCAGTGGTGGCAGATAGTTCAGAAGGGGCAAACGCCCCAGTGGTTCAGCGATGTTCCACCGAGCTATCTGTTTTTCGATTCGATCACCCTCTTGAAGTTGAACGGGATCAGCCCTGGTTGCGGAGGCTCCCAGTATTGCCCCGAGGCACCAATGACTCGTTCGGAGATGGCGGCGTTTCTGATCCGAGCCTTGCTGGGGGAGAACTTCCCGTATTCGAATCAGCCCTTCTTCGCTGATGTTGGAACGGGACATCCTTATTTCCGCTACATCCAAAAACTGCGCGAGTTGGGCGTAACCAACGGGTGCACTGTCACCTCCTACTGCCCCGATGACACCGTAACGCGGGGGCAGATGGCCGCTTTTGTGGTGCGGGCGAGACTCGGTGTGACCTATGCCGAGTCGTTCCCCTTCTTTGCGGTGCCCCTGTTTGATGACGTGCCCCCTGGGAACGTGTTCTTTTCCTACGTGCAGAAGTTGAAGGAACTGGGGATCACGAACGGCTGCACGGCAACAACGTATTGCGTGAATGATCCTACCACGCGGGGGCAAATGGCTGTGTTTGTCGATCGTGCCATACTCGCGCCTTGACCTAATCGTGTTTGCAGCCTTCCAGTGCAGGGGGACAGGAATTGCGCCTGCCGGTACGGACAGACGTGTTTATGCGCACGCTATCGGCGGACCGGCTTGGTTATGGAGTTATGACGCCGATTTGGACGATAGAAGACCCTAATTCCGCTGCTCAAGGAGGAGTTAAGGAGGAGTTGGCAAGAATTCCCAGGCTCAGCCGAAAGCGCTAAGATGGAAAGTCTCTGAGAGCGACATTTAGGAGAGGGAAAGATGAGATCCTCCTTGGCTTGGCCAGTGCTGCTATGGGCTCATATGGGGATTGCTATGGGACAAGACGGGCAAGGACTGGAAAGGGTCAAAGCTATCATTCAGAGGAATGGACTAGAATCCGACCTTGACCGGATAATTTCGGTTTGGCTCGTCACGGATGATAGCGGCCAATGTTCCAGGGCGATGGTAGAAGCGGGCGTATCAGGAGGAGGCATTCGAGATATCTGCGAGGTACCTCGGCCTAACGATTCCGCACCCTATCCCCCGACGCATACGTTTCAGCAGCCCAGCAATCCGCCCGCTACAGTTGGGGCATGGACACTCAGCAGACTACCCTCGCGGGTCCCGCCGGCTTCTGCCCAGAACTTTAGCCAGAAGGCCCTGCGATGGAGACCCGGCACCCCGAATTCGTGGTCAGAATACGTTGATGGCAGGTACTTTAGGACGATCAGTCTGGATGGCCTGACTCTTTCGACCGCGTTATTTGAAGCGTCTGGAGCGAATGTAGTTATGGTGATGGTGGACAATCAGACCGGCGGTCCGGTTAATGTTTTGCCGGAGCGCTTCTACATTGCGATCCCAGGAAGGAAGCCGAAGATTCTCGCCCCTCGTGATCCGGTGAAGATGATAGCGTCCATCGAGTGGAAGGCCAGATTCTACAGCGCTCTCGATGAGGCCCTATCTGCTATGCAGAGAACGGCCACAACAACGCAATCTACTTACAGCGGTACTTACTTCGGGACAGGAGGGTTTGGCTCCGTTTCCGGTACGGCTACTCATGTAACGACGGCGCCGGACTATCAGGAACGGCGGCTCGCCGCCTTGCGCACACTTCAAAGGCGTGAGGCTGCCAGGGAGCAGGCTGATTGGATTCAGAGTGTGGCTTTGAAGGCGAACACACTCTATCCGGGCGAGACAGTATGCGGTTGGCTTTGGTTTGATCGGGACTCCGCCCTTCGGAAGCAGGAGAGCGCATATGTGCTCACCTTTATCCTGGATAGATATTTCCTGGAATTCTAAACGGTCTGCGCGGCAGGCGTAGATGCACTTGCCGCTCAGTAACGCTTCGCTTATCCACGGCGAAGCCGTGGTCTTTGTCTGATGAGTCTCTCAAAGCGGCTGGCGAGCGTTATGGCGCGCCGAGTTTGACGATGAGGTACTCGGCCCCTTGGCCTACGAACTTGCCATCGTTCGTGTTGAGAATGCCAAAAACTGCAACGTACCTTCATGATCAATCAGGCTCCCGAATCGATTGCCGGAAATATCAAACCACTGCTGCCTGTCGGCAGAGCCGCAGCCCCCTCCGTTTAGGTTAAGCGCAGGTGCTGTTCGCGAATGCGAGAAAAAGTCACAAACCGCGTCACAACGGCCTACCAGATTGGTGGGCCTTTCTTGTATCTGATTGAGGGCATTGGTGGGCGGTCACGGGCTCGAACCGCGGACCTCCTGCTTGTAAGGCAGGCGCTCTAACCAACTGAGCTAACCGCCCCCGGGAACCTCCCATTATCGCACGCACACAACCCCCTGGGTTGAGGGAATTTAATCAGCGCCACCTGCTGCCGAGCCCCAAATCCGATGTAGAATACCTTTTTCCGATCAAACCTGGGAGGTACCAAACCGAATGAAGAAGATGGTTGCGGCCGGCTTGCTCGGCGCCCTGATGGGGGCTTCGCTGTTGCTCGCGCTCGACGAGCACGGGCTCACGGCGAAGATGAAAGCAGCCGGCGATCACATGGGAGGTCTTCGCAAGGCCATGCAGGCCAACTCCATGGCGGACGTGGCCACGCACGCCAAGGCGATGGCCGAAGCCTACGAGGGGTTAGAAGGCTTCTTCGCCGCGCGGCAGATGGCGGACGGGGCCAAATGGAGCAGCGAGGGATTAACGGCATCCAGGGAACTCGCGACGGCAGCTCAGGGAGGCAACTCCGAAGCTGTCCACACCGCGATGGGCAAGCTCGGCGCCACCTGCAAGCAATGCCACGCCGCCCACCGCGAGAAACTCGCCGACGGCACCTACAAGATTAAGTAAGATCACGCAACGGTCGAGAACCTCGGGCGCGGGCCGGATGCTCTGGTGACGCGCCCGTTTTGTCGAGGCCGCACGCTCCGGGCCTCTCACCTCCGCCGCAGGTTCAGGTTCTCTATGCTCGTGGCATCGCATGATTCCGCCCCGTTGCGAAAGCCGGAGAGAAAGCTGTCCCGGCGGATGCGCCAGTTCGGATAGGCGTTCTTGTGGCGGTTGAAGTAGCGCTCGGCGAAGGTCTGCGGTTCGCCGGCGGCAATGATGGTCTGCTCGGCTTCCTGTAGATTCACCGTGTCCAGCAATCCGGCTTCATACGCCGAACGGGTGACGGCGCCGGCAAAGCAATCGGCCATCTTTTCCTGCCCATACCCCGTCAGCCGCTGGTAAGGCCGCGAGGCATCGGCGCCCCCGGAAATCTGCGCATAGATGGCGTGGCCGAATTCGTGCGCCAGCACCACAATCGGCGTCGCATCGGCATCGGTCCCCGTCGTGTCCGCAATGCGGCGGCGTAAAGATTCGAGGAAGTTTGTATCGTAGTAGATGGAATGGTCCTTCCGGCAATAGTAGGCATTTCCGGAAGGGAGCTTGCCGCAGGCGCTCGAGGCAGCCCGGGTGATCGGAATGACGCGCGGCGGTTGGGGAGGTGGGACGAGATTGCGGAAATACTGCGTCCAGGCGGCGGCCAGAATCGGCCCGGCGTCCTCCAGCTTGCGGGATGCCCGCGGATCGAGATCCGCGCCCGCCAGCGTCGCGGCGAGGCACAAACTCAGGCACAGCACGCGCAGCACCCTTCCTAGACGTGATGAGCGCCCCATCCGTTACGAAAGGGGCCGCGATTGTTGAAAGTAGCGCTCACCGGAGGGTTGGCTTCGGGCAAGAGCTTCGTGGGCAAGACCCTCGAACGCCTCGGATGTTTCCTCATTCAGGCCGACCTGATCGGCCACGAGGCGCTCGAGGTGGGCGGAGAAGCCTACGAGGCGGTGATTCGTGAGTTCGGCAGCGGTATCCTGGATGCTAGAGGAGCCATTCAAAGACGGCAGCTTGCGGCTGAGGTGTTTCGCGATCCCGGGCGACTGGCTGTGTTGAACAGCCTTGTGCATCCCCCGGTCCGCCGCCGGATCGAGCAGATGCTGGCCGCGTTCGCCGCGCGGGATCCCAAAGGAATCGCGGTGGTGGAAGCGGCCATCCATATCGAAACGGGCGGCTACCGGGAGTATGACCGGCTGATTCTGGCCTGGTGCCGGCCGGAGCAGCAGATCGAGCGGGCGATGGCGCGCGACCACGCGTCACGGGAGGAAGTGGCGGCGAGGCTCGAGCGGCAGATGCCGCTCGAGGAAAAAAGAAAATATGCCCATTTCGTGATTGATACCTCGGGAACGAAGGAAGATACGGTGCACCAGACGGAACGTGTGTATGAGCAGCTACGGAGTATAGCGCAATGAGATTTCGTACCTTGATGCTGGCCCTGCTGGTTGCCGGCGCGTTCATTTGGGTGACGACGACGCGGAAATGGGACCCGCCGAAATGGTTCCGTTCCGCCACCTCGAATTCGGGGCCGCTCTGGAGCGGACCCTCCGTGGCCCAGGGCGCGGGGCTCAGCCCGGATGAACTGAACAACATCGAAATCTACAAGAGCGCCCACCTGGCGACGGTGAACATTTCGAGCACCGTGTACCGCCGCGGCTGGTTCGGCCAGATTATCCCGGAACCGGGAACGGGCTCAGGGTTCATCATCGATGCCACGGGCCGTAGTCTCACCAACTATCACGTCGTCAGCGGCCCCGCCCCCGAAGTCATCGTCACCTTGGCGGACAAGACCAAGTACAAGGCAAAGATTCTGGTCCGCGACCCCAGCAATGATCTGGCGCTGATTCAGATTGAGCCCAAAAAGAAACTGGCGTTTCTTCGCCTCGGCGAGTCGGACGCGCTGCAAGTGGGGCAGAAGGTTCTGGCGATTGGGAACCCGTTCGGCCTCGAAGGCACCCTCACCACCGGCATCATCAGCTCTCTCGGGCGGGAACTGCGCGATGAGAACGACCGCCGGCTGGAGGGGATGATACAAACCGACGCCGCCATCAACCCCGGCAACTCCGGCGGACCGCTGCTTGATTCGCAGGGCAATGTCATCGGCATCAACACCGCCATCTACGGACCCGGCGGAAACATCGGCATCGGCTTCGCCATGCCCATCAACCGCGCCAAGTCCATGCTCGTGGATTTCCAGGCGGGCCGGAAATTCGGCCGGCCGTGGCTGGGCGTGACGGTGCTCCCCGTCTTCGGCGATCTCGCCGAGCTTCTCGAACTGCCCGCTGAAGGCGGACTGCTCGTGCAGGATGTCGGCCAGGGCAGCGCCGCTGACCAGGCCGGTTTGCGCGGAGCCCGCCGCTACGTGATTGTCGGCAACACCGAAGTCGGCATCGGCGGCGATCTCATCATGGAACTGGAAGGCCAGCGCGTGGAACGCCCCGATGCGCTCTCCCGCGTGTTGAACAACAAGCGGCCCGGCGATACCCTCGATATGACCATCTATCGCGGCGGCAGGAAAATCAAGGTGAAGGTCACCCTGGGTGAACGCCCCGACGAGCGGCTGTAGGATGGAGTTGGAGGAGATACCTCATGTCTTTTGTGCGGCGCGTGCGCTACTACTACGTGCGCCTGGAAGATAAGCCAGGCAAAGGCTACGAACTCCTGGCGCGGCTTGCTTCGGAGGATGTCAACCTGCTCGCCTTCAGCGCGGTTCCCTATGGTTCCATGGTGGAACTCACCATCTTCCCGGAGAATGAAGCAGCCTTTGCCGCGGCCCTGGAGAAACTCGGCCTGCAGATGTCCGCTCCGCAGCACGCCTTCCTGATCCAGGGCGACGACCACCTCGGCGCCCTGGCTGAAGTTCATAAGGCCCTGTTCGACGCGGGTGTCAATATCTATGCCTCGAGCGGGGTGACCGACGGCCTGGGGCATTTCGGATACGTTATCTACGTTAAAGAAGGCGACCACCTCGCCGCCTCCCGCGCGCTGGGAATCGTATCCTGATTCAATCACTCGTCGCGGCCTTTTGTCTCCATACGCTCGATCCGCTCGCCGAGCCGGATCGCCTGATTCTCGCGCAGCGGGTCTCCGGCGGCGATTGCCATCTGCCGGAAGCTGTAGAGAATCTCCTTTGCCCGCGGAAAATCCCGCGCCTCGGCATAGGCGTGCACCATCTCGAGTTCGAACAGGTAGTTGTGGGGAAACTCCGCAAATAGAGACTGGAGCAGCGCCGCCGCTTCGAGTGGCCGCTTTTCCCGGCGGTAGAGCACCGCCAGCAGGATCCGCGCATTATCGCGGTCTCTCTCGCCATGCTCCGCCACACTTTGCACGAACTCGATTCCTTTGCTCTTGCTTCCGTGCGCCCCGCCAATGGCCGCGAGAATCTTCACCGGCAGCGGCAGGCTGCCCACTACGTATTCGTTCACTCCCAGCGTCAGGTAAGGATCGAGAAATTCCGGATTCTTCCGCCGCGCGTTTTCGCAGTAGTTTTTCGCCTTTTTTCCGCTGCGCAAGGCGGCGAACCACGCTTTCTCGATCATGAAATACTCCGTCGCCTGCAGGGCGCTGCTGGTGCACAGGGCATAATCCGGTATTGCGCTCGCGGGCCGCGCCGCGTGCATCGCTTCCGCCGCGCTGCGGGCGTTTTCCAGGGCCTCGAGAAACGCCGCCTTCGCGCTTGGCTCCATCTCGACGCGCTTCTGGGTGAGGAACCGGTTCTCCATGCCGAACAGAGCCGATTCGAGCAGCCCGAGACGGAACAATTCCCTGTATAAATATGCGCTCGCCAGTGAGTTGTACGATATCGGATCCGCGGGATTCAGCTCGATCAGCCTGCTGTAATCTGTTAATGCCGCATCATATTCGAGATTATAGAAGTGATTGTCCGCGGCATGGCGCAAGCTCGCCGCCTGGGCCGTAAAATCCGTCGCCCAAAGTCCCTGGCTGCCAAGGATCACACCTAGCCACAATGCCAACACTGTCTTCATCACATTTTTCCGCTCTCACCCAATGAGATGCGGTCCTGCTGGTTGGGATGCAATGGAAGGTGAGAGGTGACGAAAACAGCGAAACGTCCAATTCAGAGTCCGCACTCCTGCTTCGCTCCCGCCGGTGATATTATCAAGGGGCGTAAGCTCACCCGGGTTGGGCATTTGTCCTTCCTTACCGGCGCCGACGCCTTGCTGCGCGAGACCTGAGGAGGTATGACGAATGCGAGTTCACCTGGTGAATCCCAGCGATGTTGCCTTTGGCGTGGGCGTGATCACGCCGAGATGGTTGTATGTGCTTGCCGCGGCAACGCCTGGAAGGTTCGGAGACCCTCACATCATCGATGAGACCCTCGAACCGCTCCGGCCCGAGGATGTGCAACCCGGCGACGTGGTGGGCATCGGTATCCACACCGCGAATGCCCTGCGCGGCTTCGAGGTGGGAAAACTCGCCCGTGAGCGCGGCGCCTATGTCGTCTACGGCGGCATTCATGCCACCCTCTACCCCGAGGAGGCGCACGAACTTGGAGCCGCCCATGCGGTCGTAAAGGGCGACGGGGACGTAGCTTGGGGCATGGTTCTCGACGATATCACCCGCGGCGCCCTCCGGCGTATCTATGAGGGCGGCCGCCTTGGCGGCGTTGAATTCCTCCGCGCCCGCTGGGACCTGATTCCTCCAAACTCCTACATGTGGGCCTCCGTGCAGACAGTGCGCGGCTGTCCGAAGCATTGCTCCTTCTGTTCGGTCTGGCGCACCGACGGTCAACAGCCGAGACAGCGCAGCGTCGATGCCGTCATCACCGAAATCACACAGTTGCGCAGAATGGGATTCCGTTTTATCGCCCTCGCCGATGACAACTTCTACCCCGTCACTTTGACTGACATCGCCCTGGCGGAGAAGCAGAACAACCTGGAACGCGTGGCGGAGCTGAAATCCATCCGTGCGGAGCGCTTCCTTCTGATGGAGCGGCTGGCGCAGCTTCCCGGCGATACCGTCTTCTTTACGCAAATCACCATGGAGGCAGCCGAGGATCCCCAGTTCCTCGATGCGATGGGCAAGGCCCGCATCAAGGGCGCTCTGGTAGGCATCGAATCTGTTACGGAAGAAGGCCTCAAGTCCGTCTTCAAAAACTTCAACCTGTCCGGTGACAGCCTGACGCGCCGGTTGCAGACGTTCAAGGACCATGGCGTCCATGTGCTCGGGTCGTTCATCTTCGGCTTGTCTACCGATCGCCCGGACACTTTTGAAGCGACCGCGGAACTCGCGCAGAAGGCCGGAGTGACCTTTGCCCAGTTCGTGATGATGACACCGTTTCCAGGCACCGTGGATTTCCTGAAATGGGAAAAGGAGCAGGCCGGCAACGCGCCGCGTGTGGACGGTGTGCCCGTTACCCGCTACTGGCTCATTCCCGGCTCGCGAAGGCCGAAGCTCTACACCCCACACCCTACAATGTCGTCGGAAGAGATCCGAATGCGAACCCAGGGTGTCTGGGACCGCTTCTACAGCCTCGGCGCCATCTGGAAGCGCGCGCATTGCTGCAAGTCGCTCAAGTCGCGGCTCGCCTTCGTGCTCATCTCAAAGCTCTACCGGCAGATGTACGCCAATACCGGGATCGCCACCGACAGCGCCCGGCGGAGCAGCGCCAACCGCTGGGCGCGCTGGCTGGCGAAGCCCTGTCGAAGGCTCTTCCAGGGCGTGCCGATGCCCGGCTTGGAAGTTCCTGGGGCGACACAGACGCCGGGATTGAACATCATTCCCTAGCGAGCTTCACACTATTGATTATGATCCGCCGCGCGGCTTCGGTTCACGAGATTACAGAACGCTCCTCAGCGGGCGCAGGCGATGGGCGCACTCCGGGTTGCGCAGGCGGCGCAGCGCCTCCGCCTCGATCTGGCGGATGTGCTCCCGGCTCACATTGAACTGCTGCGCGATTTCCTGCAGCGTGTGCTCGCGATCGCAGCCGATTCCGAATCGGAGCCGGATCACCTTTTCCTCATTGGGCTGGAGGATTCTCAGCACACCGGCCGTCTCCTCGCGGACGTTGTTGTCAAACAGCGTATCCACCAGCGGACGGCGCCACCGGTCCTCGATCAGATCGCGCAAGGCGGACTCGCCGTCGCGCCCCACCTGGAGGTCGAGCGAAACCGGATCGCGGGAGATGGCCCGCAATTCCTGCACTCTCTGCGCCGAGGTTTCCATGCGCGCGCCGATTTCCTCATTGGTCGGCCTGCGGCCCAACTCCTTTTCGAGTTCATGCGAGGCCCGCACAAATTTCGTCAGGCTCTCGTTCATGTGAACCGGAATACGAATGGTCCGCGACTGGTCATCGAGGGCGCGCGTCACCGCCTGGCGAATCCACCACGTGGCGTACGTCGAGAACTTGTAGCCGAGCTTGTAGTTGAACTTGTCCACGGCATGCATCAGCCCCATGTTGCCCTCCTGGATCAGGTCCAGAAGGTGAAGGCCGCGGTTCACGTATTTCTTGGCTACGGAAACCACCAGGCGCAGGTTTGCCTCCACCAGAGCTTTCTTCGCCTGTTGGGCTTCCAGTTCGCCGCGGTGGATGGCGTTCAGGCCCTTCCGCCAATCGGCCGCCTTGGCTCCGAAAGCGGCTTCCTTCTCGCGCAGCAGCCGCCGGGTTTCGCGGATAGAGGACGAATCCTTGTGCTGCAGCAGAAGCTGCGCCAATTCGGATTCCAGGGTCAGGATCTCCTCCGCGGCTCGCTTGTAGGCGCTGTCGAGCATCCTCCAGCCGGCCGCCGAGAACGGCACCTCGCGGATCGCTTGGGAAAAGCGGATGCCCTGCCGTACCATCTTCGCGCGCAGTTCCGCCTGCACCCGCACGTGGCGCGCGGGCGTGGCCGCCAGCTTTTTCTCCAATGCGGTCAGTTCCTTATGGACCTTCATCACCGCCGCAAACCGCCGCATGGCTTCCGAGCGCTTGCGCTCCTTGGCCGCGCCGTCGGGACCACCCACTTCGGCGATATCGTCCAGCCGCAGCTTCGATTGCAACACATCTTCGTGGAGAGACAGCACCAGCCGCTGCACCACAGGGGCGCGAGAGAGAGTCTTGCGCACCCGCTGTTTGCCGCGCTCCAGGCGCCGCGCCAGGGCAACCTCCCCGTCGCGCGTCAACAGGGAAATGGTCCCCATCTCCCGCAGATACACGCGAACGGGGTCATCGGTGGATACGGGTTCGACGGCTGGCTGTGCAGCCTCTTCGCCGTGAAATTCGGTCTCCGGAAATTCAGAAGGCTCCGCCTGTTCGCTCAGAATGCGGCTGAGCGAATCAGAGGTTTCAAACAGAGCGTGATCGTGAAAGTCTTCCATCTTCCCTCCGCCGGGCAGGCTGGTCCTCGAGGCCCGCGCGCGACGCAAAGTCCAAGTATATGTTCGGTTTACGACGGGAAATGACATCCAGCCGCGCCAACGCCGGATGGACCGCTCCGGCCGCGGCTTGCACGCGTAATCCTCTCAAGCCAAATACCTTGCTAACGATATAGATGCAGAATGGGCGAACGGAGTTCCATCGGAAGGCGCCGCCCGTTTCCAAGGCCGGGCAAAGCCCGTGCACCAGGGCCCCCAACTGATATAAAATTCAGGGCAATAGGGGGGACCGCAGCTAATGATCGAGGATACCAAATCTGCCCGCATACCGGAAGCGCTCAGCCGGCGAACCTTTCTCGCCGGAGCGGCCGCAACCATGGCCGCGGCCGAGCCTGCCCCCATCCCCATCATCGACACCCACTTCCATCTCTACGACCAGACCCGTCCCCAGGGGGCGCCCTTCCCCTTCACCCCCAACAACCCGCCCTTCCTGCCGCGCAATTTCCGCGAAACGGCCATCCCTCTCGGCATCGTCGGCGGCATCGAAGTCGAGGCCAGCCCCTGGCTCGAGGACAACCTCTGGGTCCTCATGATGATCGAAAGTGAGCCGATGATTGTCGGCACTGTCGGCGACCTCGACCCTCTGAAGCCGGACTTCCCCGAATACCTCGAACGGTTTCATCGCAACAAGCTGTTTCTCGGCATCCGCTACGGCAACGTCTGGAAACAGCATGACCTGGTCACAGCGGTCCACAAGCCCGAATTCATCGGGAATATGAAGATATTCGCCCAGACGGGCCTTACCCTCGAAGTGGCCAACCCGCGCTTCGACCTCTTCGAGGCGACCCTCCGCCTCACCGACAAGGTCCCGGACCTCCGCGTCGTAGTCGGCCACCTCCAGGCCCTCGCGCTCCCCACTGACCCCGGCGTTTTCAAAAGTTATTCAAACAACCTCAAGGAACTCCGGCATCGCAAAGCCTACGCCAAGGTTTCCGGCCTCTACCGCCCCCGGTCCGCCGCTCAGGGGCCGTTCGATCCGGCCGCTTACAAGCCCACAATGGATTTCATTTGGGACACCTTCGGGGAAGACTACCTTGTCTACGCGGGCCGGAACAAACAGGCTCTCGACATCCTCATGGCCTACTTCCTCGCCAAAGGACGCCCCGCCGCCGAAAACTTCTTCTGGAAAAATTCCATCCCCGCCTTCCGCTGGGTGAAGCGCGATCCGAAACAGCCGCCGTTGGCTTGAACGCCTCGGCCCTCAAAACCACCGCGTCATTATCACCTTCTGCTCCGTGTAAAACGCAACCGCATCCTTCCCATGCGCATGCAGATCCCCAAAGAACGAAGCCTTCCATCCGGCAAACGGGAAAAACGCCATCGGAGCCGCAACGCCGATGTTCACCCCAACCATCCCCACCTCGATCCGGTGCGCATAGCGCCGCGCCGCCGCTCCGTCGCTCGTAAAAATCGACGTCGTATTCCCGAACGGGCACCGGTTCACCAATTCAATCGCCTCGTCCACCGTCTTCACCCGGATCACGCTCAGCACCGGACCGAAGATCTCTTCCCTGGCGATCGTCATCTCCGGAGTCACGTTGTCGAAGATGGTGGGTCCCACGAAATACCCCTTGCCGGCCTCCACCACGCGGCCGTCAACCAGCGGAGTCGCCCCCTCGGCAACACCCTTCTCGATGTAGCCGGTCACCCGCCGGCAGTGGTCCTCCGTCACCAGCGGCCCCATCTCGGAACCCGGTTCGTTCCCGTCGCCCACCTTGATCGCCTTCGTCCGCTTCACCAGCAGTTCCAGCAGCGGCCCGGCGACGTCTCCCACCGCCACGAGAACGCTGCCCGCCAGGCACCGCTCCCCAGCCGCGCCGAACGCCGATCCGATGATCGCCTCCACCGTCCTCTCCAGATTCGCCCCGGGAGTGACTATCAGGTGGTTCTTCGCCCCGCCCAAAGCCTGCACGCGCTTCCCGTGCCGCGCCGAAGTTTCGTACACGTACCTCGCCACCGGCGTCGAACCCACAAATGAAACCGCCTTCACCAGCGGATGCGCCATCAGCGCATCCACCGTCTCCTTCCCGCCGTGGATCACGTTGCAAACGCCCGCCGGAAGCCCCGCCTCATGAAGCAGCTCCGCCGTCCGCATCGGCGTCATCGGCACTTTCTCCGACGGCTTCAACACGAACGAATTCCCGCACGCAATGGCGAACGGATACATCCACATCGGCACCATCGCCGGAAAGTTGAACGGCGAGATCCCCACACAGACACCCAGCGGCTGGCGAATCGTATGACAATCGATATCCTTCGCCACATCGTGCAGCGAATCGCCCATCATCAGCGAAGGCATCCCGCACGCCACCTCCACCATCTGTATGCCCCGCCGCACGCTCGCCTTCGCATCCTCGAGCGTCTTGCCGTTCTCTCTCGTAAGGATCCGCGCCACCTCTTCGTGATGCTTCTCCATCAGCGCCTTGTAGCGGTAGAGCACCTGCACCCGGTCCACCACCGGAACATCGCGCCACTTCAGGAACGCCTCATGCGCGCACCGCACCGCATGGTCCACTTCCCCCTCGCCCGCATAAGGAGCTTCCGCGATCACCTCACCCGAAGCCGGATTCCGCACCGGATGCAATGCCTCGGCCCGGCCCTTCTCCCAGTTCCCATTGACGAAAAAGGAAAGTTCCTGAATAGCAGATTTGCTGGCGATCATGTTTTCTCCTTGGACAGCGGCCCCGCGAGCATACACGCTTTTCCGCGCACCGTGCTCGACCCGGACTACTCCATTGTGCTACAGCGGTGGGATGGCATTCGGAGCGCCTCCAGGCGCGAGGCGTCGAAAGAAGACCTGCCTACAGATTGCTTCAGGATCTGCCGATCTCTCCATGGTGTTCCGCCGGCTCGCATCCTCGGTGTTCCTCCTCACTTCCGCACTCTCTGGTACGCTCTTCGGCGACAACCTGCTCCATATTGGAACGCCTGTTCTCGATCGCCCCACACTCACAGCCCTCGGGATTCAGCTTCCCATCACCGGTGACGACAACTTCAACGCCACCGTCGAGGTCCGGTTTCGCAGGTCCGGAACGTCCACCTGGAAGGCGGCGCTGCCGCTGTTTCGCGTGCACCCGGAAACCGTCGCGAACTGGACCGTTCCCACTCAGTTTGCCGGCAGCGTGCTCGATCTCCGCCCCGCGACCTCTTACGACATCGAGCTTCACGCGATGGACCCCGACGGCGTCGATCGCATCCTGACCATCACCGGCGCCACCCGGGACGTGCCCAAGGGGCCGCTCGCTCCTGTTACGCGAAACGTAACCGATGTCAACACCTTCCAATCCGCGCTCAGCAATGCGCAGCCCGGCGACGTGATTACCCTCGCTCCCGGCGTCTACAACGGAGCCTTCATGCTGTTCCGCTCGGGAACCCCCGAAAATCCCATCGTGATCACCGGATCCAGCCAGGCGGATGTCATCCTCGACGGAGGAAACTGCACCGGCTGCAATGTCCTGGAAATCTACGGAGCAGGCTATGTTCACGTCGAACGCCTGACCATCCGAAACGCCTCTCGAGCCATCCGCTTCCAGACCTCCGGCGCTGTGTCCAACGTGGTGCGCCGGGTTCGTATCCAGAACACCACTTTGGGAATCGGAGGGCGGGATGGTCAGATGGACTTCTATATCGCGGACAACACTCTCGAGGGCCGCCTGGCGTGGCCGCAGATCTATACCGACGATAATGGCCTTCACTCTAACGATACGGGGATCGAGGTGTTTGGCTTCGGTCATGTCGTCGCGCACAACCGCATTGCCGGATATGGCGACGCCCTCCGGACCGCCCAACTTGGCGCGCGCGCAAACGACTTTGTCGGTAACGATGTCCTGTCCGCCTATGACAACGGAATTGAGCTCGATGACAGCGAGGGGAATGTACGATGCCTGCGGAATCGGTTCACGAACACATTCATGCCGTTGAGCGTCCAGCCCGTGCGCGGCGGGCCCGGCTATCTCCTGCGAAACGTGTCGCTCAACGTCGTCAGCGAGCAAATCAAGTTTCACGCCCTCGGCACGGTTCCGCCGTCCGAAACCAGCGGCGTCCTCGCCTATCACAATACGTTCCTGTCTTCCTCAACTGAATCGCTCCAGGTGCAAACGCCCAACGTCAGCCACTATTTCGAACTGGCGAATAATGTATTTGTCGCTCAGGCGACCACAGGCCGCGTGGTGGTGGACTGGACTGCGCCCATCGATCATGGCGCGTTCGACTACAACGGCTATTTTCCCGACGGGATCTTCCGCTATAACAACCCGCTCCTTGGTGGCTATTTCGCCGCCCCCAGCTTCGCCGCCCTCCAGTCTCTGGGAATGGAAAAACATGGATTGATCCTCGATGGCGCGATCTTTGCCAATGGCATGACGGCTCCCGCCAGCTACCTACCCGCTATGAACCCCGCGGATGCCAGTTTGGCGCCGGGATCGGCCGCGCTGGACAAGGGACGGATCCTGCCGAACGTGAACGACGCCTTCAGCGGCTCCGGCCCGGATTTGGGAGCCTTGGAACTCGGCTGCCCGCTGCCGTCATACGGACCTCGTCAGGAAGGAATCGACGAAAAGAATGAAGTCTTCGGTTGCCAGGGCGAGGCCCCGGCATCCCGCTGCGATCTGAACAACGACACCTTCGAAAATGTGCTGGACCTCCAGATGCTGGTTGGTATTGTCATCGGAGCCCAGAGCGGAGCCCCCGGAATGGGAGACCTGAACCGCGATGGGCACGTGGATGTGGTTGATGTGCAGATCATGGTCAACACCATCCTGGGAGTCAGCGCTTGCCCGGCCTGAGGAAGCGGTTCCTGCTCACTTGAGCCCCGCCCACGCCGAAGCAGCGTGGATCATTCAAAACGTGGCCCCGGCCTCACAGCTCGCGCAGTGCTTCAACAGGTGCGACGTGCGACGCCCTTCGGGCTGGCAGCCACGCCGCCGCCAGCACGGCGAGCAGTAGCGAACCCACGGCGCCAACCAGGGGCAGCGCCGCCGTCGCCTTCACACCGTAAAGCAGGCCTTCCATCAACTTCGTGCACGCCGCCGCTCCGCACAGCCCAATCGTGACACCCGCCGCGGCCCACCATCCCGCCTGCCGCAGTACCATCTTCCGGATGTCACCCGGACTCGCGCCCAGCGCCATCCGCACGCCGATCTCGCCCGTCCGCTGCGTTGTCAACAAAGCCATCACCCCATACAATCCAATCGCCGCTAGCAGCAGCCCTGCCGCGGCAAATCCGCCGGGCAGCATCGATTGAAATCGCGGCCGCACCCGCATGTGCCGCACACGCTCATCCAGCGTCGCCATCTCCACCGTCAATCGCGGATCCAGCTCCCGGAATGCCTCGCGGACGAATGGCATCACGCGCTTGTCCGCGCGCAGCAGCACATATTGCCGCGGCCGCTCCCGGCTGTTCAAAATATAGATCTCCGGATCCGAACTCGCCGTCAACCCGCCGTTGCGAACGTCCCCCACTATGCCCGTCACCTCGAGTGTCGCCTCCCCGGTAAGAACGATACGCCGCCCGAGCGCGGCCTCATTCGGAAACATGCGCGCCGCCATTTTCTCGCTCAGCACGATCGCTTGTTTCTCCCCTTCGGCAAACAACCGCCCCTTGCGGACCGGAATTCGCAGCATTTGGAAGTAAGAAGGCGATACTTCCCGCACCACCACCATTCCGCCTGTCGGCTGCCCTTCTCTCCCCGGCCGGCCTTCCACGTGGATACTCGAGTAGATCCTGGCCTGCGTGCGGCCCTCCGGAGGCAGCGAGTCCGCGATTCCGATCGCCTCCACGCCCGGCACGGCCGCAAGACGCTCCCGCAACCCATTCCAGAACGCCGCGCGCTGCGCCGGATGCGGATAGCGCGCCCCGGGCAACTGCGCAAACGCGGAAAACAACGAGGACGTTTCCATCCCCAGGGGCGCGTTCGCCATGTTGTGCACGCTCTGAATCAACAGCCCCGCCCCGCACAACAGGATCAGCGACAACCCGATTTGCGAAATGACCAGCGCCGCCCGCAGCCTCTCGCGCCGGCGTCCCGCGATGCGTCCGCCCGTCAATGCCTCGGGGGATGGACTCCGCATCGCGGGCGCAAGCCCGAACAACAGCGACGCTGTCACTGCCGCGAGCAGAGAAAATCCGGCGATCCGCCAATCGACCGTGGCTTCCTCCAATCGCGCGATCCCCGCCGAGCCAATCTTCGGAACACGTCCAGCAGCAGTGTGGCAACCAGCAAGCCACTCACCCCGCCAAGTGCCCCCAGCGATAGGCTTTCCGTGAGCGTTTGCCGCGCCAGCCGGGCCGTGCCCGCTCCGATCGCCGCCCGCACCGCCAGTTCTCTCTGCCGCGCCGCCGTTCGCGCCAGCAAAAGGTTCGCCACATTGGCTACCGAGATCAACAACACCAGACACACCGCGCCCAGCAACAACAGCGCGGCGCGCTCGCTGTCCCGCACTTGCCGGTCGCGCAGAGGGTTGATCACAAACCGCACTTCTTTCCGGAATCCTCGAGGCACCGATTGCAGGGCTTCTTGAAACAGCGGCTCCATCCGCGTCCGCGCCTCGAGCAGCGTGACGCCCGGCCGCAGCCGCGCAAACGCCGTCAGCACGAATGATCCGGCGGACCTTGGCTTCTTCTTCTCGAACTGCAAGACTTGAAGCACGTCCACGCGCGCCAGCGACGGCATCTCTAAATTCTCCGGCAGCACCCCAATCACCGCCGTCCTGTTTCCATCGATCTCCAGCGTCTTGCCCGAAACGTCGCTCCCGCCAAAGCGCTGCATCCATAACGCCCGCGAAATCAGCGCCGCCTGCGGCGCGCCCACACGCGCGTCTGCTTCACTGAAGTCGCGCCCCATCAGCGGCCGGTATCCAAATACGGTCAGAAAGTCCGCGCCCACACGCGCGCAGCGCAGCCGGACCGGGTTCAACTCGGAAAGACTACAATCCATGGCCCCCGCTGTCACTGTCATCGATGAGAACGGCGTCTGCTCTTTCCGCCACGCCATGTAGTTCTCATCGAGAATGAACTCGGTCGCGCCCGCAATCGGCGCCGTCATCCCGAACCACACCAACTCGCCCTCGTGGACGTAGGGCAACGGCCGGAACAGGATCCGGTCCACAAAACTGAACACTGCCGTCGATGTGCCGATTCCTACGGCGAGCGCCGCCGCTGCCGTGATAGCGAAGCCTGGCGAACGCGTGAACCCGCGCATCGCGTAACGAAGATCCTGTCCCAACTGGTCGAGCCAGGCCGGCACGTTCACCGCTCGCACCTCCTCGCTGATCAGCCCTCGATTTCCAAACGCCCGTTCCGCCGCCCGCCGCGCTTCAACCGGATCCATGCCCGCGCGCTCATTTTCCTCCGCGCGCATCGCGATATGCGATTCCATCTCCTCGCGCCAGCTCATGCGAACCTCAGCAGCCGCGCGACGCCCTTGGCCACCGCCGCCCAATCCCTCTCGGCCTTGGCAAGCCGCTTCCGCCCCGCCGGCGTCAGCCGGTAATATCGCGCCCGCCGGCCCGCTGCCGTTGTGCTCCACTCCGCGGCCAGCGCCCCATCCTTCTCCAGCCGGCGCAGGGCAGGATACAAGGATCCCTCCTCTACACCAAGCAGCCCTCCGGATGCCTCCTGTACATGCAGAGTGATGCCAAACCCGTGGTTCGGCCCGGCGTCCAACGACTTGAGAATCAGCAGCTCCAGCGGTGCCATACCTAGCTCTCTAGCCTAGATCACTAGGGTAAACCTGTCAAGCGCTAAATGGCGTCTGATGCCTCGTTTGAACACCAGCGGACGGGAAGCACGCGGATGTCCCCCGCTATGCATCGCCACAACCGCCGCCGTTTACACTAAGTCAATGAGCACTGAGTTGACACGGAAACGCGGAGTAATGCGGCGGGCTCTCATCCGTCGCAACTCGATGGCCTTCCCCCGCGAACTGCGCGACGCAATCCCGCCCCTGCACGATGGGCGCGTCCTCGAACTGGATTCCATCCTCGGGCGCGCCTCAACCAATGCCTTGTTCGGTCCGCTCGTCGAGTTGAAGCTGGTCGTCAAGGAAACAGGCAGGCGCAACGGCTCGTTTGTAGTCCTGATGAGGCTGCAACCGGAGGCCGCCCGCAAACTCGCTGTCGCCCTCACCGGGTTGGCGGACGAGGTGGCCCAGCCGGATCGTGAGGACTGAAAACACCCATAGCCTCCCGCCCGTGCCTCTGCGATAGAATCTGACCCACGTGGCTCTACTCCCGATGTATCGCGTTCTCTCGGCCACCGGCCTGTCTCTGCTGCTCCTGCTGGCCGGGTGCGACGCCTCTCCGCCGCAGGTTCGCTCCGTCGACACCGGCCCCGGCCGGATTCATTTCAAAAACTACTGCGCGGCTTGTCACCAATATGACGGCCAGGGAATGGGCGACGCTCCCTCTCTGGCCAACTCGCCGTGGGTCAGCGGACCAGAGAGCCGGCTCATTCGTATAGTGCTCCACGGCGTCCGCGGCCCCATGCTGGTGGACGGAAAATCATACGACAGGGAGATGCCCGGATTCGGACAGGTCCTCTCGGATTCGGAGATTGCTTCCCTGCTGTCGTTTGTCCGCCAGCAGTTCAGCCCGTCCTCCGAACCAGTCACGGTGGAGATGGTGACCCGTGTTCGCAGCGCAAACCGCGGGCGGGCACTCTACTGGCGTGTGGACGAACTCCTCGCCTTACAGTGACGAATTACTTCCGTCCCAGCCCGAATTCGTTGCCCATCTGGACGACCTTGCCATCCCGAAAATGGATTTCGATAAATTTCGAACCGCTCACCGGCTTCCCCTTCTCGTCTCTCAAGGTCGCGACAAGTTTCTTGGTCCTGGTATCGAAGACGTCAGGCGTGTGCGTCCATGCGTACCGGCCATCCAGACTGAACGTCACCCACCCGTGCCCCCCCTGGGACAACTCGACATGGCCCTTGGGCGCGGGGGGCATTTTCGTGGCATCAAACATGAACAGCTTCTTACCCACCTGATCGCTGATCCACAACTCCCGCTCATCCGGCGTCAGCGCCGCGCCATGCGTGCGGTGGGCGATTGGCGCATCTCCCGCCAGGACGCGTTGCAATACCTTGCCGGTCTGCAAATTGACGATGTCAAAACCGACATGATCGCCGAGACAGATGTAGCCAATGCGTTGCTGGCTGTCCATCGTGTAAGGAAAGATGCCTCGCTCGCCGACATCCTTGATCTGCCGGATCAGGCGATCCGTAGCCGTGTCGAAGATGGATAGCATCGTTCTCGTACACAGATACATGCGCCGGCCGTCGAGACTCACGATGCTGTTGTGAGCCTGCGGCCCGACATGGATTCGCTTGATCAGTTCGCCGTTCTCCGCATTGACGATGAGAACGCCGCTGTCTTCACCCGAATACCACCAGCCGGTAGGAACATAGATCTTCTTGCCATCCATGGTGATGGCCGAGCGGTCGCAGCCGGCGTCGTATGTCTTTTCCCAGACCACCTTTTCGGTCTCCAGATCGAACGCGCCCAGACGATGATTCGTGGTCGAGTAATAGACGCGATGCATCTTGAGGTTGCCGGCGAAACCGCGAAGTCCTTCCGCAAATATGGGAATCCTGATGCGCCGCACCAGCTTGTGGCCGTTGTCGATATCGAAGACCAGAATACCGGGAGGATCCGAACGCCCTTCCTCCTGCGCGCCATCCGGCATGCTGAGGTAAAGGTACCGTTTTGTTCCCGGCTGGGCGGAGACAATGGTAGCCAGAGAGAGAAGGGTCACGAGGAAGAGGGCTATCTTGCGCATGGCGGAATTGTACTGTCGGCCGTGGCTGCGGTCAAGGACCGTTTAGAGTGACCGTTTAGAGTGACTGTACTGGAGTGAGGCAGTGTCAGGCATCGCTGCCACGCGCGCAACACATCAAATCGGGAGGAGACGCGCATGACGTCATCGAACAAGAACACGGAACAATTCAGCCCCGGCGACCGGATGCCCGGCGGAACCATCTATGCGGGTTACTCGCCGAATACCGGCAGACCGATGCACACCACACCGGCCGGCGCGCCGACCATGAAATGGAGAGACGCCATGAAATACGCATCCAAGCTCGACGCGCAGGGCCATCACGACTGGCGCGTGCCGGCGAGGGCCGAGCTCAACGTGCTCTTTGAGAACCGTGACAAGGTGCGCTGAAGGGGACATTCGACGTAACCGGTTCGGATCGCGCCGGGTGGTACCGGTCGTCCGCGGAGTACGGCGGCAACGCGTGGAGTCAGCGCTTCGGCGACGGGGGCCAGGGTTGGGGCTACAAGGTCAACGACTCGTCTCTGCGGTGCGTGCGGTAATCAGGCCGGTGGAGAGTTTCTCCAAGATCTCTCCCTCGGAACCTCAACCCGCCCCATTTGACCCCGGGGCGGATTTTTCTTAGCCGCGGATTCCTGCGACTTGTGCTCGACCTTGCCCAGGCGCCAGTTATAGGCGCGTCCCGGCCCAGTTGCCGTCGGGCTCTACTTCGACCCCCGGTAAGGGACCGCGTGATTCCCCGAGCCCCTGTACGCCTTCAGCTCGGCACGGTCAGTGTTGTCTTGGCGCAAACTGGTTCAACATTGCGGGTTGCTGCAGCACCCAAATGGTTTCCGTACAGGTCTTCGAATGCCGCTTCCTTGGCCCATGGTTCGGTGCGTACGTCCGAGCGGAACCGAACGCCCGCATCAATCAGACGCTTATGGGCGGCATCGAATTCAGGGGTCTCCAACACCCGGTACGTCTCGGTGCCGATGCGCTCCGGGCCAAGACGCTTGTCGATCCCCGTGTACCCGTCACCCGGCCGGTGGACGATGATGCGGAGGCCCGGAGATCCAGGGGAATTCATCATCACCCACCGCTTGCGCGGGTCGGATTCTTTGTTGTCCTGGACCTGGAAACCCAAGACGCGAGAATACAAAGGATCGTGAGCGAAACGAGCCTAAGATTCGTCTGTTCGCCGCCGGCTTGGCCAAAAGCGAGGACCGGCGTCACCGATACAGAAAGCAGCATCCATTCAAGTATTTTCATTTATGTTTGCTCCCCTTGGCTATCGGACGCGAAAGGCGCGTGCTCCCAGCAGGGCCGGAAGTTTCTTGCCCAAGAGCGTGCTCCGCCATCCCTTGCTCAACATCATGCCGGCTATTCGTGCTTTCAGGCCGCGGAACCCGGTGTGCTCGAGGATGAGTCGCGTCCCGTCGCCGTGGGGTTCCAGCGTCCACGTGACGACGGTGTCGAGCGCGTCGGATTGCCAGGTGTACGAGATGCGCTTGCCATGGTCGATGGCCAACACCCTGCAATTGACGACGCCGTCCCATCCCGGTTGTGGCTTGTCTCGGAAGCGAAAGGTGCGGCCAACTTCCGGTGCGAAATCGTTTTCCATCAGCCAGGCTGCAAGCTCCTTGGAATCCGTCAGCGAACGCCAAACGGCCGCCGGGGGAACATCATAAAAAGCCTCAAAGCGAAGGTCTCGTTTCATTTTCTGGATTTCCTCAGGTGCTCGCCAAGTTGGGTCAGCTTGTCTGTCCAAAACTGCTCGTACGGCGTCACCCAGTCAAAAACGCCCCGCAAGGGATCCGCTGCAAGACTGTAGAGCCGCTGACGACCACGTTTCTCCACGCTCACCAGACCTGCCTCTCGCAGAATACGCAGATGCTGAGAGATCGCGGGTTGCGTCATGTCGTACCGCTCAACGAGTTCGTTCACCGGCGCGGACCCGCGTTGCAGCCGATCCAGGATGCTGCGACGGGTTGCGTCGCTCAGCGCGAGGAATGTCGTATCGGTCGTGTGCATCCCCATAGATAATATATAAGAGTTGGCTTATATGTCAACGGGCCGGTCTTCCCGATGGCCGCAGAGCTTCGGCCGCGACCGGCCGTCCTCGATCTTCTCGCGCGCTTGGACGCTTGCCACATGCCTTCGCTGAATCGGCCGGGTTTCCTGAAACCCTGGTTTGGCGTGTCTCTCTCAGCCAGGAGCGTGCCCGGGTTCACGAACCGGGGGGCACGTTCCCCGGCGGGCCGGAGCATAAAAGCAACGTCCTTGCACGGAATTCATTTGACGTATTGCTGAGCTGATGGCATTGTCACGATGCAGCGTGCATCTTGTGACAGGCTTGAAGAGCGGCCAAGACTATTCCATAGGCCTCGGCGTTGGTGCGGTAGAAGACCAAAAAGCCGTCTCTCTGCTCGTTCAACTGTATTCGCAGAAAGCACAGGATCAGCAAAAGACGATTCAGCGATTCATTGAGAAAGCGGCGCCGCTCTCGCCGCTGCTCCCGGTCGTTCGGATATCGGCACTGACCTCCCCCCTCTGCGATCTTGGCGTCTCCTATGGAACCACCTCATACCGGTAACGGTCTTAACTGCGTAAAGAGCAATCATCTCCCACCCCCCTCGCCAGCCCCAACTCCTAAAACTCTGCGTCTCTGCGCGAAAATTCGTTACCTACACGCCTCGCACCCGAAGGAACACGCGGCCCGTTCACACGATTTCCACCACTATTTTTCCAATCCTTTCAACCACTTTCCGCGCACACCCTCTGCGGGCGCCTCAAACCCACGCTACTCTGAAGCCGGAAAAGGCCGCCGGCCTTCTCCCATAAACCAAGGAGGCTTCCCCCCATGCTAGACTCTCTTTTCAACAAATCCCGGACCCGCGCCGCAATCAATCGCGAAAATGCCCGTAAATCCACTGGCCCTAAGACCGAAGCCGGCAAAGCCGCTTCCAGCCGCAACGCCCTCAAGGAAGGTTTCACCGCCTCCTTCGCCATCGTGGCCCCGGAAGACCAGCAATGCTACGAAGAATTCCTCGCCAACCTCCGCGCGGAACTCCAGCCCGCGGGCACTCAGGAAGAGGATCTCTTCCGCCGCGTCAGCCTCGCCTCCTGGAACATTCGCCGCATCGAAAAGCTAACCTTCGCCCTCTATGAAGAAACCGGAGCCGACCCGCTCGCCTCCGATGACCCGGCTATCACATCCAAACTCGAACGCTACACCCGCCACCAGACTTTGAACGAGCGCTCCTATTACCGGGGCATCAAACACCTGCGGCTCCTTCAGGACTCCCGCCCTGCCGCCGAGCCGCCCCATACCACATCGGAACCCGCGACAGAGCAAAGCCATCCCCCTGCTGGCGATACCGTTTCTGCCCCAGCCACTCCCCCGCAAGCCTCTGATTCCAAAAACGACAAAACGAAGCCTGCCGAAACCCCTGCTCCGCCCCCTCAAAACGGGCCGGCGAACCAATCGCACCCCGATTCTGACCCTTGCCAGGCCGGCTCCGGCCCTAACCACCTGCTCCTGGTCATCAAATGAACGCCGCTGCTTCACTGCCGCGTAATCGACAGCGACCGCCAGCTCATGTTCCCCGCCGCGTCCCATGCCCGGATAGTGATCATGTTGCTCCCCGTAAACAGCGGCACGTCGGCAATCCGCCAGTTCGTCGAGCCGTCAGCCCTGCCGCCGCGATTCCCATTCGCCACCCAATCCACCAGCACCACCCCGAGATTGTCACTCGCGGCGCCAACGATCGTAAATGCCGGTTGAGTCGTGGTTATCGCGGAACTCACCGGGAACAGGACGCTCAGCGCGGGAGCCACGGTGTCCGCCACCGGCGGCGGCGGTGTGTAATCCACGTCGATCGAAGCGCTCGCTGTCAGCCCCTGGATATCCGTCGCGATCACCGTGATGTGGTTCGTGCCCGCCTCGAGCGGTACGGGACTGGTGGTCCATGCCGCGCTTCCCATCATCTGGCCGCCGCTCCCGCGCGTATTCAGCCACTGAATGCCCGCTACGCGCCCCGCCGGCCCCGCTGTTCCCGACAGAATCAGCGCCGGCTGGCCGCTCACGGAACGGCCCGCCGAAACCGGGGAAACAATCAGGATGGTCACAGGCTGCCCCGGAGACGGTGTGGGCGCCGTGGGTGTCGGGACAGGCTCCCGCGTGATACGCAACTCTCTCGTCGCCCTGCCCTGCGCGCTGTCGACTGCCGTGATGGTGACCACGTTCTCCCCCATCTGCAGCGCCACCGAGGCAATCGACCACGGCCGCCACCCTTGCGCCGTGCCCGCGCCGCCGCGCGCATTCGTCCAGGAAACCTGTACGGCGCCCGTTCCCCCGCCGGTGGTCCCCGAGATCGTCACCTGGTCGGCTTGCGTCGTCAGAATGTTCGTGTTCGGCTGCGTCACCGTCAGCGTCAGCGGATTCGCCGAGGGTGTTGCCGGGTTCGCCGGCGCGGTCACGGAGGGCGTGCCGTCCTGCGACTTGTAAAGTTGCTGTATCGCGGAAATATCTTCACTTTGCAGCCCCGCCGCCAGCCGGTAATAGGGGTACATCACCGATTGCGGATTGTCCGAATGCCCCAGCCCCAATGCGTGGCCCATCTCATGCAGCACCACGCTGTACATATCCACGTTCGCCCCCAACTGCCAGGGCTCATCGTCGTCCAGATGCAGATCCCCCGCCACCGGTTCTGTGTTCGGTGGTGAGGGATAGAAGGTGTGCGCCAGCGTGTGCCCGGGCCCGTCAAACGGATACCCGTCCCCATGGTCGCCTGTCGCAAACAGGATGTTGATTGTCTTCCGCGCCTCGGCCGAACTGCCCGGAGCGAAGCTCACCTTCACATACTTCGCCCACTCCTTCATCGCCCGCAGCGCTTCGCTCTGCACCTGGGCAGGCGTCAACCTCCCCGTGTACGACGAAAAGAAATAACCGAGTTCCACCGCTCCAAGTCCGGCCCCGTCCCAACCCTGGCTCACCTGAGCCACAATCTGGCCGATCCGGCCCGTCTCGGCGAGCGCGCCTCCGCACGCCTCCACAGGCCGGCCATCCGCCAGTTCACGCGAAACGGGGAACAGGTACGACACTTCGTCCCATTCCGCCAACCGCGCCAGGCGCGACTCCGGACCCTTCACCATGAGCTGCCAGCCCACCAGATCGGGATTGTCCGCCACTTGCAGTCCCTCTTTCGAAACGATGGCGGCCATGTCCGCGCGAGTCACGTCAAGATGAAACTCCACCAGGATTGTCTGCTCCGCTTCGACCCCGCCAAGCAGGCCCGCGTCCACCAGCAGCGGGCTCACCTTTTGCTCCGGCTCGAGCCGCCCCCTCCAGGCGAGCGACAGGCCCTCCAGAGCGGAACCGTCCGGTACGCTGGCGATCAACCCGCGCTCCGGTACGAACTGAACCACCCGCGCTCCTAACGCGGCCAGATCCTCCACGTCCTGCCTCCCCGGCGCTTGCGGATAGACCAGCAGCCAGTGCCAGTGGTCTGAATTCTGGCGCTTGTCCGCCACTGACGCCCCGAGCCCCGCCGAACGCGCCGCCACGGCCCTGCTCTTCAAGTACACCCCCGGCTGCGCCCACAACACCGGGATTCCAGCCCCCACCAGGAAAATAAGCCGGAATGTCGCCTTTAACCTCATGTTACTGAAAGACTTATCGATTCCAATGAGAACAGTCTTAAGATCTGTGCACTTATTTGTGGGGTCAGAAAAACTCTACTCCCGTTCGGGGTGTTCGCGCCTATGATCTCGCTTCTCCTCTTCCTCTCCGGCTCCCTCTCCTTCGCACAGCCGCCATCCTTCTCCATCGATACCGTCGCCGGCTCCGACCCCTCCTCCCTTCCCGCCGCCTCGCTCCAGGACGTCCGCGGCATCGCCTCCTCCCCCTCCGGCAACGTCTTCTTCTCCGACGCCGCGCGCCACCAGGTCTTCCGCGTCTCCACTTTGGGCGAGGTCACTGTGGTTGCCGGCACGGGCAAGCCCGGCTTCTCCGGCGACGGCGGCGACGCCGCTTCCGCCGCCCTCAACCAACCCTACGGGCTCGCCGCCGATGCGGCGGGCAATCTCTACATCGCCGACCTCCAAAACGCGCGAGTCCGGCGTGTGGATGCGAAGGGCAGGATCACCACTATGGCGGGCGGCGGTGCGCTCGCCGTGGGTGCCATTCCGGTTCCCGCCGCCGCGGCCTCTCTCAAGGCCCCGCGCAATCTCGCCATCGACCCCGCCGGCAACCTCTACATCTCTGACTTCCTGGACCACCGCGTCCTTCGCCTCGGCGGCGATGGAAACCTCACCGTAGTGGCCGGGAACGGCTCCCCCGGCCCCGCCGCCGATTCCACCGGCGCCCTCGCCGGATCGCTCGCTTATCCCGCCGGCATCTTCCTCGACAGCGCCGGCCTGCTCTACATCGCCGATAGCGGCAATCACGCCATCCGCATTGTCGCCGCCGGACTGATGACCACGGTCCGCGTTCAGAACGCCTCGTCCTTCCTCAACCTGCCCGTCAGCGTCTGCGCCGACCCGGCCCGCAACCTCTACGTCGCCAGCAGCGGCTTTGACGAAGCCGTGCGCATTACGCCCTCAGGCGTCGCCACCGTCCTCGCCGCGGGCGCCCGCGACCTCGCCTTCGACCCCGCGGGCAATCTGCTCATCGCTTCCGGCGCCTTGGTCCGCAAGTTGTCGCCGTCCGGAATGCTCAGCGCCATCGCCGGAGCCGGAGGCCAGTTTCGCGGGGAAGGCGCGCCTGCAACAGAAGCACTGCTCTTCGGCCCAAGTGACGTCAAGGTGGATGCCACCGGGGCGCTGCTCATCATTGACACGCAGAATCACCGCCTGCGCCGCGTCTCCGCCGGCATCATTTCCACCATCGCGGGAAACGGAGAAGCCGGCGCCGAGGCCCTCTCCAATCCGCAGGCGGCCGCCATCGACCGGGCGGGCAACATATATATCGCCGATACCGGCAACCACCGCGTCCGCCGCCTTTCGCCCGATGGGCAGTTGACCACCATCGCCGGCACAGGCGCCGCGGGGTTCAATGGTGAAGCCGGAGACCCGCTCCGCATTCAACTCAGCTTCCCTTCGGGAGTCGCCGTTGACCCGTCAGGCCAGCTCCACATCTCCGATACGGGCAACCACCGCATCCGCCGGCTCACCGCAAGCGGCTTCCTGGTTACCGTCGCCGGAACAGGCCTCAAGAGCTTCTCCGGTGATGGGCTCGGCGGCCTTCTCGCCGGCTTCGATACCCCTCGCGGCATCGACTTCGACAAAGGCGGCAATCTCTACATCGCCGATTCCGGCAACCACCGCATTCGCAGGATGGCGCCTTCCGGCATTGTCACCACCGCCGCCGGCAACGGCCAGACCTCCGTGCTCAACCTGCCCTTCGGCGTCGCCGTCTCCGATACCGCGCTCTACATCTCCGATACCGGCAATCACCGCATCTGCCTGCTTCCCGCGGGCGGCGCCCTCCAGACCATCGCCGGAGCCGGAACGGCGGGCTTCGACGGCGACAAAGGCCCGGCGCTCTCCGCCCACTTCCAGGAACCGGCCGGCATCTCCCTCGACGCCTCCGGAAACATCTACGTCGCCGACCGCGCCAACCACCGCATCCGCAAGCTGACACCCACGGCCACCTCCCCCGCCTCCCCCGAGGCCCCTCCCGCGGAGACATCCGCGGTCCGGGTTTCGAATGCGGCCACGCTCGACACTGGCGCCATCGCGCCCGGAATGCTGGTCACCATTCAAGGCGCATCCGTGGGCCCCGCCTCCCCTTCGAGCGGCGTCGCGGGGTCCACGGGAATCCTCGAAACCACCCTCGGCGGCACGCAAGTCCTCTTCGATGGAAAACCGGCGCCCATTCTCTATGCGCAGGACAACCTCATCAACGTCCAGGCGCCCTACCAGATCAAGGGGCAGACTTCGCTGGTCGAGGTCCGCCGCGCCGGAGCCGCCATTGCCCAGACAACCGTGAAACTCGCCGCCGTCGCTCCGGGTATCTTCACCTCCGGAGGCGGTTCCGGACCGGCTACCGCGTTCAATGAGGATTACACCATCAACACCGCCGCCAACCCCGCCCCTCGCGGATCCCTCGTCACGTTCTACGCCACGGGCGAAGGACTCACTGACCCGGCAAGCACGGATGGCAAACTCGCCGCCGCTCCCTATCCCGTCCCTCTCGCCCCGGTCCAGGTAACCATCGGCGGCCAGCCCGCGGAATTGATCGCCCTCGCCTCCGGGGCTACCAGTCCCGGAGTCCTGCAACTCACCGCGCGCATCCCCGCGCAGGCGGCCTCAGGCGCACAGCCGCTCGTCCTCACCGTGGGTGGATCCGCCTCGCAGGCGAACGTGACGCTGTTTATCAGGTAAGGGGAACGGCCTGCCGCTCCCAGGGACGCCGTGGAACCCCCTGGTCGCGGTCCTTCACGCGGTCATAGAGGTGCAGTTCGTTCACCGTCCCCAGCGACTGGTTGTACAAACTCACCAGCCCCAACCCTTCGCGCAGATCTTCTTCGAAGTTGTGGAGCGCGTGCAGGTGGGCGGCTGTCGCCGGAGCACGCTTGCCGCCAGGCGCAACCCAGAACTTCTGATATCCGCCATCGCACAACAGGGCGATCTCCGCGCCTAACAGCACCCCGGCCTTCGAAACGTGCGGCGGCGCGCCGGCTGCCTTCTCCGTCACCACCGCGGCGCATCCGCCCCGGCTCACGCGCATCCCGCCGCCGGTCTCCGGCTGCACCGTGAAACCCTGCTTGCGGAGCCCGTCCATCAGTTCGGAAAACGTGGGCACTGGCGGCTTTTCGTGGCGAAAGAACATAAGCCCTCATTGTAACTTGAGGAACCTCTCGCGGGCTATGTTAGGATGCCATGGTGCCTTACCTGATTGCCCTGGACGAAGGAACCACCAGCGCCCGAACTGTTCTCTACAATGAGCGCGGAGAGCGGCTCGCCATGGAGTCGCGCCACATCGACAGCGTCTATCCGCAGCCCGGCTGGGTGGAGCAGGATCCCATGCAGATCTGGAGCGCGCAGATGGAATCGGCGCGCGCCGTGCTCGACCGCGCCGGGGTCCCCGCTTCCGCCGTCGCCGGCATCGGCATCACCAACCAGCGCGAGACCACCATCGTCTGGGACCGCGCCACCGGAAAGCCCGTCTCCCCCGCCATCGTCTGGCAATGCCGCCGCACCGCCCAAACCTGCGCGGAGTTGGCTGCCTCCCACGGCCCAATGATCACCGCCAAGACCGGACTGGTGGTGGACGCCTACTTCTCCGGCAGCAAGATCCATTGGATTCTCGAAAACGTTCCGTCCGCCCGCGAGCGAGCGCGCAACGGGGATCTGCTCTTTGGCAACGTCGATACCTGGCTCACCTGGAAGCTCACCAACGGAGCCGTCCACGTCACCGACCCTTCCAATGCCTCCCGCACCATGCTGCTCAACATCGAAACCGGCGATTGGGATGACGACCTTCTTTCGCTGTTCGATGTTCCTCGATCCATGCTTCCGCGCGTGGTTTCATCCAGTTCCTTCATTGCCCACGCCGCCTCCGAACACCTCGGCGCGGATGTTCCGGTGGCAGGCATTGCCGGCGATCAGCAAGCCGCCCTCTTCGGCCAGGCCTGCTTCCGTCCGGGTCTTTCGAAGAACACGTACGGCACTGGCTGCTTCTGCCTGCTCCACACCGGCGGGACGCGCCCGGTCTCCCGCAACCGCTTGCTCGCCACACGCGCCGCGCAAGTAGATGGACCGCAGTTCGCCATGGAAGGAGCCGTTTTCATCGCCGGGGCCGCCGTGCAATGGCTCCGCGACAAGATGGGCCTCATCGCCCACGCCTCGGAATCGGAGGCCATCGCCTCCTCGGTTTCCGGCAACGCCGGCGTCTATCTGGTCCCCGCCTTCGTCGGGCTCGGCGCTCCCCATTGGGATCCGGCCGCCCGCGGAACCATCACCGGCATCACGGCCGGCGTCACCAGCGCCCACGTCGTTCGCGCCACGCTCGAAAGCATTGCCTACCAGACCCGCGAGATCCTCGAGGCCATGGAATCCGACAGCGGCGAGCGGCTGGCCGAACTGCGCGTCGACGGCGGAGCCACCGCCAATAACTTCCTCATGCAGTTCCAGGCCGATATTCTCGGCACACGCATCGTCCGTCCCGCCGATGTCGAAACCACCGCGCTCGGAGCGGCTTATCTCGCCGGTCTCGCCACCGGCGTATGGAAGTCCACCGCCGAACTCGAAAGCTTCTGGCGCAGCGAGCGCGTCTTCGAACCGCTCATGAGCGAACAGGAGCGCGAACGGCTGTGGGAGGGCTGGAACGCCGCCGTCCGCAAGTGCCGCGCCTGACGGCCCCCGCGCGGCTCAATCGCCAGCGTGAATCGGCAATAGCGCCGTGCCCGCCGCCAGCAGACGCATCCTGCCGGCTTCCCGCACGTTGTACTGCACCTCCAGCGCGAACGGCCACCGCCGCAGCGGGGCCAGGGCTTGCATCTTCGCCGCCAGATCCACGGGGACCCGCACCTTGCGCCCCTCGCCGAAATCGACAGCGCCCACCTCCGCCTTCCCTAAGGGAGCCCATGCGCTCCACACCGCGTCGCGCGACTCGTCCACCGGCCCAATCCGCCAGCGCACCGAGGTTTCCACCAGTACAGCCTTGCGCGCGCCGATGTTTGTCATCTCCAGCGTTACATCCACCACATCCGGATGCGGCACACCCACGGGATCGGAATACTCCCACTTTCGCAATTCCATCTCCGTCCCCTTTTCCGGCGGGTTGTCGGGATCAAGGCCGTTCATCTGCTGTTCGGACCACCATAAACAGCGGAAGGACGTCTTCACCGCCACCGGCCCGTCTCCTCCGGCGGCGGATGCCGCCATGATCATCGCAGCCGCAAGTACGCGCAGGTTCATGGCCCTACTCCTTGAAGTACGCGTGGAGGTGGTTGTCGTGCCCATCGACTCGCCTTACATCGGCCGGGTCGTTCTTTCCGTTCGCGCCAACTGCCGCGCCGGGATGTTCTTTTCCGTGGTGAAGGGTTGCCGTTGTGGACATTCACCCGAAAACGCGAAAGACGCGTCTCAAAGGGATCAGTCCAGAAAGCCTCCCGCCGGGGGGCCCGGTTTCCAGCGCAGCAGCCACCGTTCGAGCCGCGTCACCAGCGCGCCGGCCGCCAGGACGAAGGCCGCCAGAATCGTCATTCCGGCAAACACGCCGGTTGTATCGAACACCCCTTCCGATTGCGCGATCATGTAGCCGATGCCGCTGGAGGAGCCCAGATACTCTCCCACCACCACCGCAATGATGGCGAAGCCGAGCGAGATATGAAGACTCGAAAAGATCCAACTGAGGGCGCTGGGAATCAGGACATGCCGGGTCAACTGCCGCTCATTCGCTCCCAGCATGCGCACATTGTTGAGCAGCACCGGATCCACGTCCCTCACCCCCTGGTAGGTATTGAAGAAAACGATGAAGAAGACCACCGTCACCCCGAGCGCCACTTTCGACCAGATGCCCAGGCCGAACCACAGCAGAAAGATGGGAGCCAGCACCACTCGCGGGAGCGAGTTCGCCACACGGATGTAGGGATCAAGCACCGCCGAAAGCAACGGCCGCCGCGCCAGCAGAAACCCGCCCAGAACTCCGGCCAATCCCCCGATGGCGAAACTCATGAGCGCCTCGGCCAGCGTGACGCCGAGATGCGTCCAGACTCCGCCCCGCGCAAACAACTCCCACACCCTGCCTGCGATATCGCTCGGCCGCGAAAAGAAGAACCTGTCCAGCACGCCCGCTGTCGCCCCGCCCTGCCACAACCCGGCCAGACCCAGTCCCAGCAGGATCTGATAGGCAAGCACCCTGCGCCTAGACATGGGCCTTGAGAACCTCCTGGCGCAGCGAACTCCACATGGCGCGATAGATTTCGGCGAACGCCGGATCCGTCTTGATGTCGATCAGAAGAATGTCCGGGTCCGTAATGAACACCTGCGCCATCGCGGCGCGCTTCCGCATCCCTCCGCTCAACTGGAAAGGATAGCTTTCACCGAAGCCCTGCAATCCCACGCGTTCGAGCCATTCCGCGGCGCGGCGCCGCGCCTCCACCGCGGGCGTCCCCCTCCGTTCCAATCCCAGGACAATGTTCTCGTTCACCGTCTTCCAGGGAAGCAGCGCGTCCCCAAGCAATCCCGCGATGATATTGAGCAATGCCGACTTGCCGCACCCGCTGGGGCCTACCAGGGAAACGAACTTCCCGGCGCGCACTGTGAGGTGAATGTCGTTCAGCGCCTGGTAGACGCCGCCTCCGGACGCTCGCTCAATCAATCCGCCCCGCCGTCTTTGTTCAAATTGTGCAGCGTGAGGAGCGCGTTGTGCGTGGCATCCTTGTACAGGTCGCCGAGGGTGGGGTAGTTGAAGCAGGCGCGGGAGAGCAGGTCCGCGCCGTTGCCGGTAAGCATCACCATCATCCCTGAATGAACAACTTCGGAAGCCCGTTCGCCAATCACGTGCACGCCGAGCAGTTTCATGTCTTCGCGCTTGAAAAGCAACTTCAGGAAGCCGTAGTCCTCGCCCATGATTTCCCCGCGCGCATTGTTCCGGTAGCGAGCCTTGCCGGTGATGTATTCGATGTTCTTTTCCTTGAGCGACTCTTCCGTTTCCCCCACGCAACTCACTTCCGGGATCGTGTAGATGCCTGTCGGCAGCAGCGGAGCCAGGTCCTGCTCGAATCCGAGTTTGAAGGCATGGCACATCGCAATGCGCCCCTGGGCCGCGCTGGTCGCCGAGAGCGCCGGGAACCCGATGACATCGCCCGCTGCGTAAATGTGCGGGACATTCGTCTGGTAATAGGCGTTCACCGGGATCAGTCCGCGCTTGGCGGTTGTCACTCCCGCTGCCTCCAGGTTCAGATGCCCGGTATTGCTGGTGCGGCCCGCCGAGATCAGCACCTGGTCGGCAATCACGCTGAGTCCCGACTCGCACGTGACCTTCACCTGTCCGCCTTCCGTAGTCGGACAGCCCGTGACCTGCTCGTTCTTGTGAAATTGAATTCCCAGATTCTCGATCGCCTCCTCGAGGGATTGCGACACTTCCTTATCGAGGAACGGCAGCAGGCAATCGCGCCCGTCAATCAGGTGCACCTCGCAGGAAAGCGCCGCAAACGTGCAGGCATACTCGCAGCCGATCACGCCGGCGCCGACCACCGCCAGCGCCTTCGGCAGCCTTTCGATGGTCAGCAACTCATCGGAATCGTGAATGCGGTCGTCGGTGAAGTCAAAGGCCGGCGGATGATAGGGTGTCGACCCCGTGGCAATAAGTATCTTTTCCGCTTCCAGGATCGTATCGGCGGATGCGCCGCCGGTGACGCGCACCGTGTGCGGATCGGCAAACGCTCCCCTGCCGCGGAACAGTTCCACGTCGACGCGGTCCAGGCGGCGCCGCACGCGCTCGCGCTCGCCTTCCTTGACGTGCTCTTCGTGGTACATGAAGTCGCGGATGGTCGCCTCGCGCCTCAGCGACAAATCGACGCCATAGAGATCGCGAGCGCGCAGTCCGGAGAGCGCCAGCGCTGTCTCGCGCAGAGTCTTGCTAGGCAGTGTTCCCGTGTTTGTCGAGGCGCCGCCCAGTACCTGTTCCCTCTCGATCACCGCCACTTTCCTGCCGGTGATGGCTGCCGTGGAGGCTCCCTTTTCTCCCGCGGGACCCGAACCGAGAACTACCAGATCATATTTGGGCATCTCGTCTTTTCATGATATCGCCCAAACCACGATCCCCGTCCGCTACACTGAAAGCGGCACAGGAGGATTCGTATGGATAAAGTACGTCATCCGCAAGTGATCCAGCCCTGGAAGGTCGAACGGACAAAGATCCTCAATCCCCGCCATGGGCTCCCCGCAAGAGTCAGTTCCGTTCCGCGCAAGGCGCCCAAGCGGGGCAAGTGAATCGCCGGCGGGCAGGCCGCCTTCAGCCGCCGGAGATGTCCTTGTTGGTGTTGTCCTCGAGCATCGCGGTGGCGGCGAGGGAAATCAGCGAACATGCGAGGATGAAAATCGTGATGGGCGCCGCTGAACGGTAACGGCTGAGCAACGAGGCCGCGATGAGCGGAGCCGGACCGCCCGCGATCACCGACGAAAGTTGATAGCCCAGCGACGCTCCACTGTAGCGCAGACGGCCGGGAAAAGACTCCGCGATCAGCGCGGCTTGAGGGCCGTACATCATGTCATGCGGGATCAGCGAGAGCACAATGGCGACAGCCACCAGGCCGGCCACCTTCGTATCGAGCAGAGCGAAATACGCGAAGCCATAGATCCCGGTGAGCGCCGCGCCGGCCATATACACTTTCTTGCGTCCAAGACGGTCGGACAGATGCCCGAACAGCGGGATGGAAAGGAACGAGAGCATCGCGGCGCCGAGCACGGCCGTGAGAAGAAAATCGCGGCTGAGATGCAGCATGCTGGTGCCATAGGCGAAGATGAAGGCCGTGAACAGGTAGAATGGCGCCTGCTCGGCCATGCGGCAAAGCGCCGTGAGGATGATTTCCTTGGGATGACTCCGGAGTACAGCCGCGACGGGCGCGCGCTCCACTCTGCGCTCCGCCACCAGGCGGACGAACACCGGCGTTTCCAGAATCCCCAACCGGATGTACAGCCCGACGGCGATCAGAACAATGCTCATCAAGAAGGGAACGCGCCACCCCCAAACCAGAAATTGATCGCCGGAGATCGCGCTCGCCCCCAGCACGGCAAGATTCGCCAGAAACAGACCGGCCGGCACGCCGAATTGAGGCCACGACGCAATGAAGCCGCGATGCCGGTTCGACCGCGCCCATTCCATCGAAAGAAGCACGGATCCGCCCCACTCGCCGCCTACGCCAATGCCCTGAACGAAGCGCAGGAAGGTGAGGATGACCGCGCCCCAAATCCCGATGCGATCATAGCCTGGAACGAACGCGACGAGGAATGTGGCCACCCCCATCAGGAGCAGCGTCGCGATCAACGCGGCTTTTCGCCCCAGCCGGTCGCCATAGTGCCCGAAGATGGCCGCGCCGATCGGCCTGGCGAGAAATCCGACGGCGTACACGCCAAAGGCTTCGAGTGTGCCCACCAGCGGATCGGCGTGCGGAAAATACAGGCGGGCAAACACCAGGCCGGTAATCGTGCTGTAGAGGAAGAAGTCGTACCACTCGATGGCCGTTCCTATCCCCCCGGCCACAACCGCGCGCCGCAGTTGGCGGCGATGCTCCGCCTCGTCCAGGATACCCGTCTCTTGACTGCCTGCCATCCTGCTAGTCTACGCGGAAACGGGCCTGGACATGCCGGACTAAGGAAAGCCTTGTCATTGTCCGAGCATCGCATCGATTGCGGCACTGCCGGTATGGCGGCTACTTTGCGTTGATGGCCGGCATCCGGAACGGCTTCGCCAACCGGATGGTCCGGTCTGGCTTGCTTTGGGTGTGCCCTGAGCCCCCGACACGTCGCCGAGATCCAACGCAATATCCCAAGGGAAACCGCCAGGACCCTCTGACTGCCGGAGGGCAATCGCGAGACTCTCACGGCCGCCGCGCAAGTCGGTTCCAACATGCGCGTCCGAGAACACCCAAACTCGAAATTTGCGGGGAGACTGGCCAGCCACCGGAACGGCGGGAAATATAGTAAAGAACAGTACGGCTACGATTAGTCGACGATTCATTTGCATGGGTTCACCTCAAGGCAAGCGGCGAGGCTCCGCAGCTTCCTGCAGCGCCTTCTCGAGGGCCTCTCTCGTCAGTTGGGTGCTGATGAACAACTCCTGACGCGCGCCGTTGCTGAGGGCGATGGCCTTCCAGCCGTTCTGCGTGGGCACGGTGACGCGTACCTTCACCTGGCCGCCCTTGGCGTCGCGGACGCGCTTGATGACGCCGGGAATGACGCTGCGGATTTCCGGATTCGCTGCAAGCAGCCGGGCGAGCATCGCTTTCACTCCGTCGAGGATGCTGTGCTCGATCTTGAGCTTGCCTTCGTGCTTGCGAAGTTTCATCGCTTACCGAAGGGTAACGCGAAAGGCGTAGGCGTAATCGCCCGGCTTGTTCGCCGGCATGTCGATCTTCACCCCGTCCGGCGTCTGATGCCAGTCGAGCTTTCCCGAATAGCCGAGCAGTTCCACGGATTTGACGGGCTCCCTGGCGAGAGAATGAATAGCCAGCGATTTCCGCGGCCAATCGAGCGCGATGGCGTAGACGATGCCGCCTTTGCTGGTGAAACGGACATCTTCGGCGGTGAAGGGCTTCTGCTTGCGGTCGGTGAAGCCGCCGGAGAGCACTTGTGTCGGCCCTTCGCCGTAGACTTTCCAGGGGCGGGTGCCGTAGATGGCCTCGCCGTTCTGACGGAGCCATTTGCCCATGGCGAGAAGTGTTTTTTGCGCCTGCTCCGGAATGACTCCGTCCGGACGCGGACCGATGTTGAGCAGCAGCACGCCGTTCTTGCTGATGATATCCACCAGGTCATCGATCAGGGAATCGGGCTGGCGGAAGTCGTCATTTTCGATGTAGCCCCAGGACTTCAGACTGATGGAGGTGTCGGTCTGCCACAGGAGATTTCGCTTGGCGTCGAGTTTGCCGCGCTCGATGTCGAGCACCGCAGCGTGGTCAGGGAAGGACTTGTTCTTATAGTTGATGGCGACGCCTTTCTTCCACTCCGCGCCGCGGTTGTAATAATAGGCGGCCATGCGCTGGAGGTAGGGTTGGAATACGGGCTGCTCGATCCACCAGTCAAACCAGAGCACCTCCGGCTGATACTTGTCGATCAACTCGGTGGTGCGGGCGAGCCAGTCGTCGAGGTAGCGCTTGTCCGGCGGGTTGTCTTCTTTCGCGCCGGGGAGACGCTTCGGCTGCGCGGGACCGTAGAGTCCGGCATAGCGCGGGTCCTTCACATCGGAATCGAAGGTCATGCCGCCGTCGTAAAACCACCAGTGCTCGGCGCGGTGGGAGGAGACTCCGAAGTGCAAACCCTGTTTGCGGACGGCCTTTTCGAGTTCTCCCACGATGTCGCGCTTCGGACCCATTTTGGCGGCGCTCCAATCCGTGAAGGAGCAGTCATACATGGGGAAGCCGTCGTGATGCTCCGCCACGGGAACGACGAATTTCGCCCCGGCGTCGCGGAAGAGTTCGGCCCAGGCATTGGGGTTGAAGTGTTCGGCTTTGAATCCGGGAATGAAATCCTTGTAGCCGAACTTCGATTGCGGGCCGTAAGTCTCGACGTGATGCCGGAAGACGGGCTGATCCTTGAGGTACATGTTGCGCGGGTACCACTCGTTGCCGAAGGCCGGCACGGAATAGACGCCCCAGTGGATGAAGATCCCGAGCTTCGCATCGGCGTACCAGGCAGGCGCCTGAAATCGGACCAGAGACTCCCAATTGGGCTGGAACGGACCCCTGGCCGCCACTTGATCCACCGTCTTCAACCGTTGCTGAATGCGCTGATCGAGGGTCTGCGCATTCAAAGTGAGAGCAAGCAGCAGCCAGCCCTTTCGCATTGCGTTACCTCCCCATCCATCCTCCATCCACTACCACAATCTCTCCGCTGACATAGTCGGAAGCGCGGGAAGCGAGATAGACAATGGCGCCCTTGAAATCGTCGGGTTCGCCCCAGCGGCCGGCGGGGATGCGCGAGAGGATGGCCGGATTGCGCACCGGGTCGGCACGAAGGGCCGCGGTATTGTCGGTTGCGATGTAGCCGGGGGCGATGGCGTTCACCTGCACGCCCTTGCCGGCCCATTCGTTGGCGAGAGCCTTGGTGAGCTGGCCGATGGCTCCCTTGCTGGCGGCATAGCCGGGAACAGTGATGCCTCCCTGGAACGTGAGCAGCGAAGCGGTGAAGATGATCTTGCCGGAACCGCGTTCCACCATGCGCTTGCCGAGTTCGCGGCTGATGAGCCACTGCGCGTTGAGATTGGTTTCGATGACTTCGTCCCAATATTCGTCGGGATGCTCGGCCGCGGGTTTGCGGAGAATGGTCCCGGCGTTGTTCACGAGGATGTCGATGACCGGATGTTCGGCGGTCACTTTTTCAAGAAACGATTTCACGGAAACGCGGTCTTTGAAGTCGCAAGTGTAGGCCGAGAACTTGCGGCCGAGGGCGGTGACCTCCGCTTCAATCCCGCTGCCTTGCGGTTCGAGCGAGCGGGAGACGCCGATGATATCCGCTCCGGCCTCGGCCAGCGCGACGGCCATCGCCTTGCCGATCCCGCGCCGGCAGCCTGTCACCAGGGCAACCCTGCCGTCCAGTTTGAAAAGATCGAGGACGCTCATCACTCGCACCTCACCAGAATCTTCATCACTTCGCCGCCGCCCTGCATCTCGTCGAACGCCTCGTTGATGGCCTCCATGGGGACGGTTTTGGTGACAATCCTGTCCAGTGGGAAGGCATGCCGCGCGGCGAGGGCGATGGCCTGGTCGAAATCCTCGGCTTCGTACACGCGCGCGCCGATAAGCCGGAGTTCGCGCCAGAAGAAGCGGAAGAGATCCACCTTCGGCGGCTGCGCGTGGATGGCCACCATGACGATGCGGCCGCGCGTGCGGGGGAGTTTGGTCATCATTTCGGCAGCCGGAGCGGCTCCGGAAACTTCGAAAACCACATCGGCTCCCGCAGTGCCTGTCTCCTGTTCCACCAGTTCCGGCAGGTTGACTTCCAGCGGATTGACAGCCGGGATGCCGAGTTCGGAAGCCAGTTTCAGGCGAAACGGATTGATCTCGGAGATGAGCACCTTCGCGCCGGCCGCTTTCGCTACGAGCGCCACCAGGAGGCCGATGGGTCCGCCGCCGAGCACCACGCAGTACTCGCCCGGCTTCACCTCACCCATGCGCACGTCGTGACAGGCTACGGCGATCGGCTCAATCAGCGCGGCCTGCTCGAGCGTCAGGTTATCCGGCAAGCGATGGAGCGTGCGCGCGGGCACGGTCCATAGGGACTGCATGGCGCCGGGGACGTCGATGCCGATGAACTTGAGTTTCTGGCAGATGTGGCTGTGCCCGGCTTTGCAGGCGGGGCACTCGCCGCAATAATCGAGCGGGCGAACCGTGACGCGGTCGCCGGGCTTCCAGCCCGGCACGCCTTCGCCCACGGCATGGATGGTTCCCGACATTTCATGGCCGATCACCTGGGGCATCCTGACCCGGTGATCCATGTGGCCGTGGTAGATATGAAGATCCGTACCGCAGATGCCGCAATGGCTGACCTGGATCTGGACCTGGCCCGCGCCGGGCTCGACGGGGTTGCATTCGCCCATGCGCATGGAGTGTTTTTCCGCGTAATAAGCCGCTTTCATGAGTTTCTCTTTCGAAGCCTCAGCTTAACGCAAATGCGCGATAGCGGGCTAATGCGGATCCATCAATCAACAACCGGCAGGGCGTGGAAAAGCCAGGGGGGTTGAACTGGGGGCAAAGCTGCATTACAATGCCACACCAAGATAAGAGGGTCCAGGTTGTCCGATGATTACCTACTAAAAGGAGTCAGTCGATATGCGGCTATTTCGAGCGACCATAGTTCTCGCTTCGTTTCTGGCAAGCAACCTTGCCGCACAAACAACATCCACCGAAGTACTCGGTACAGTGTCGGACTCGACGGGGGCTGTCGTGCCCGGCGCCACTGTAACGTTGCTTCGTACACAGACAGGCGAACGCCGTCAGGCCAAAACCGACGGCAACGGCAACTATTCGTTCCCGTTGATCGAGATTGGCGACTATACGGTGACGGTCGACATGCAGGGATTCAAAGCAAAGACCACCACCGGCGTGCACGTGGAGTACCAGCAGAAGGCCCGCGTGAACGTTGAGTTGGAGGTGGGCACGGCGACCGAGAAAGTCGAAGTGGTTGCCACCGGTGTGGAACTGAAGACCGACGACGCATCCTTGGGATCAACGATCGACCACCAACGCGTCGTCGAGTTGCCGATCGTCAATCGTAACTTTGCGAGCCTGCTGGTTCTCACTCCTGGGGTGCAATTCGGAACTCGCATGGGCCTGAGCCCGCTATCCACCGCCGGTTCGTTCTTCCCGGGCGCGACCCAGGTGAGCGCGAACGGCCAGCGCGACGCCAACCAGCGCGTGACGCTGGACGGTGTGATTGCAAGCGAACCGCTGGTGAACACGGTGTACTTCAACCCGTCGATTGACGCGATTGAAGAAGTAAAGGTCCACACGGGCTCCTATTCGGCCGAATACGGCATGAACAACGGCGCGAACGTGCAGGTGGCTCTGAAGTCCGGCACCAACGCTTTTCACGGCGCGTTCTTCGAGTTTCTGCGCAACGACGTGCTGGACGCCAAGGATTATTTCCTCAACTTCCAGTTGCCCGCCGGAGCTGCCCAGGCGTCAAAGAACCGGCTCCGGCGCAATCAGTTCGGCGCCTGGCTTTCCGGGCCGGTGAAATTGCCGGGTTACAACGGAAAGGATCGCACGTTCTGGAGTTTCAACTACGAAGGCACGCGGCAAACGGAAGAGTCGGTTCAGCAGGCGTTCTGGTTTCCGCAGGCATTCCGCAACGGCGATTTTTCCGCGCTGCTCACTCCCCTAATCCGCAACGGCGTTCCGGTGCGGAATCCGGTGATCATCTACGATCCCAGAACGGGGGAACCATTCCGCGATTCCACGGGCAGGATCACGAATATCATTCCGCCGAGCATGATCAACAAGAACGCGCAGAACTTCATCAACAAGTATCAGCCGCTGCCTGACTTTACTCCGGAAGACACGCTGGACGTCAACGTGATCCGCACCGTGCCCAACATCCTGTATCAGAACCAGTA
>JADLBD010000138.1 GCA_020847975.1 Bryobacterales bacterium
CCATGTTGCGGCGGTCGCCCAGCGGCAACTCCGGCTGATCGATGGCCCCGGTGACCTTGTGCACCGCTTCGGATTCGCCGGTGAGCGCCGCCTCCTGCGCTTGCAATGCGGCGTTCTCGATCAGCCGTCCATCGGCGGGAACGTAGTTGCCGGCTTCGAGAAATACGATCTCGCCGGGGACAAGTTCCGTGGAAGAGATTTCGCGGACCGTACCATCGCGGCGCACGCGCGCGGCGGGCACGGAAAGCTTCTTCAGCGCCGCCATCGCCTTTTCGGCGCGGTATTCCTGCGTGAAGCCGAGAATCGCGTTGAGCACGACGATGGCGCCGATGGCGATGGCGTCCTTGAAGTCGCCCAACAGCGCGGAGACGATGCCCGCAATGATGAGAATTACCACCATCAGCGCCGTGAGTTGCTCCCACAGAATCGCCCAGGGAGACTTGATGCCCGTGCCCGTGAGTTCGTTGGATCCCACCTCAGCCAGGCGTTGCGCAGCGGCGGCTTGCGTCAGCCCTGTGGATTCACTGGAACCCAGTTCCAGCAGCACTTCGTCCCGTTCTTTGCGATGCCAGTCCGGTTGTTCGATGGCGGGCATATCTTACATTGTAGAGATAGCGGAAAGGTGTTCCGCCGCGACTACGGGATGTAGGTGCGGAGAATCGTCGCCACGCCGCGGATGGACAACTCCTCGCCGGCAGGCAATTCGTACACTTCGCCGGGCAGGAACGGCTCGCCGTTGATCAACCCTTCGCCCGCCAGTACGATGAAGCCGGCGCTGCGATCGAAGGGATTCTTCTGCGCTTCACCGCGAACCTCGAATTTTTCCGTGTGGAAATACGGACAGCGCACGGGCAGCGCGACGCGCGCGGGGCAGGGGCCGAGGCTGGAAACTTCGATAGCCTTATCCAGGTGCAGTTCGCGCGGGCGGCCGTAATCGTACAGCCGGTAGGTGATGTCGGAATGCTGTTGAATCTCGCACATCGCCAGGCCCGCGCCGATGGCGTGCACCGTGCCGGCGGGAATGAAAATGGTGTCGCCCGGGCGTACCATCACCCAGTTCAGCATGGCCTCGATGGTGCCCGACAACGCGCCGTCGCGCACGGCATCCTGCGTGGTCGGCTCACGGAATCCGGCGGCTACCTTCGCGCCGGGCGCGGCTCGCAGGATGTGCCACATCTCTGTTTTTCCGTTTGCATTTTCATGCTCCCGGGCATACTCATCCCATGGGTGAACCTGAACCGACAGCCGCTCCGTGGTGAAGAGAAACTTGATCAGCGGCAGGTTCGGCGAATCGAACCACACCTCGCCGATCTTCTGTTCGGGTTCGGGAAACCATGGGGCGAGCCCCGTCGACCCCCAGAGTTTCTCCTGGAACGACGGGGCTACACGAACAATGGCGGACAATTAGCGCAGCTCCTTGAGGAAGGTTTCAATGCGGTCGAGGCCGCGCTTCAATTCTTCCATTGACGTGGCGTAGGAGATGCGGACGTGTTTGTCGGTGCCGAAGGCCTCGCCCGGAACGACCGCGACTTTCGCCTGATCGAGCAGTTTCTCCGAGAAGTCCATTGCCGAATGGATGCCGTTCTTGCCGAAGGCTACGCTGATGTTGGGGTAGGCATAGAAGGCGCCTTTGGGCTCATTGATTTTGACGCCGGACATGGCGCGCAGGCGCGCAATCACATAATCCCGGCGGCGGCGGTATTCGGCCAGCATCACACCCACGGACTCCTGCGGACCGCGCAACGCTTCCACGGCGGCTTTCTGGGCAATCGAAGTCGGGTTCGAAGTCATATGGCTTTGCAGTTTGCCGATCGCGCTGATCACCGGAGCCGGCGCCAGGCCGAACCCGATTCGCCATCCCGTCATGGCATAGGTCTTGGACAACGACCCGGCCACAATGACGTTTTCCTTCCCTCCCGGCATGGCAGCAATCGAGAATGGCTCTTCATCATACAGGAACCGGCAGTAGCATTCATCTGTCATGAGGAAGATGCCGCGGCTGCTGGTCAACTGATAAATCTTCTCGAACTCCTCGCGGCTGAGCACGCCGCCGCTCGGGTTGGAGGGCGAGTTGATGAGAACGATCTTGGTGCGGCTGGTGAGATGCGGTGCGATCATGCCGGCGGTGAGTGTGAAGCCGGCGTCTTCATCGGTGTCGACGAACACGCACTTTCCGCCGGCGTAGTTCACCACGTCCTTGTAGGTCACCCAGTAGGGAACGGGGATAACGACTTCATCGCCGGGGTTTACCAGCACCTGCATGAGGTTGAAGATGACGTGCTTGCCGCCGACGGTGACAATACACTCATTCGTCTTGTAGGCGGTGCCGTAATCCTTGGCGTGACGCTCGCAGATGGCCTCTTTCAACTCCTGTGTTCCGCCCGCCGGAGTGTACTTGGTGAAGTTGTCGCGGAGCGCCTGGACGGCGGCTTCCTTGATATTGTCCGGGGTGGGGAAGTCCGGTTCGCCGGCTCCGAAATCCACCACATCCACTCCCTGGCGGCGCAGTTTGTCGGCGGCCGCGGCCACCTTCATGGTTGACGATTCGCTGATCAGGGAGATCCGTTCCGCGAGTGCGATTGCTACTGTAGTCAAAGCGTGTACCCTCTAAACTTTCAAGGCTTGTTCTTTCAACAGACGATCTTTTAGTTTGGTTTCCACCGGCGGCGGCACAAGGCCGCTGATGTTTCCGCCGAGCCGGATCACCTCTTTCACCAGATGGGAACTGATGAAGGAGTGGGCCTCGGAAGCCATCATGAAGACGGTTTCGATATCGGGCCGCAAGCGCCGGTTCATGAGCGCCATCTGGAGTTCCTTTTCGTAGTCGGAAATGGCGCGGATGCCGCGAATAATCAGCGAGGCGCCGCGCAGGGCCGCGAACTCCACCAGAAGGCCGTCAAAGGAGTCGATCACGACGTTGGGGTAGCCGGAGACGACCTGGACCAGCATCTCCCTGCGCTCGGCAACGGAGAAGAGGGGGTGCTTACTCTCGTTGCGAAGGATGCCGACGATGAGACGGTCGACGAAACCGGAGGCACGGGCGATGAGGTCGAGGTGGCCGTTCGTGATGGGATCGAAAGAGCCCGGGTAGATTGCCACGAGTTGAGAGGATGGTTGACCCACTTGACGTAATCCTTGATTTTATCATTGCGGGGCAGCGCGTTTCCTGACTAATTTCGGGCAGCCAAGCTTCGGTCCGGTTTTTGCGTTCCCGCCGGAGATCCCGTACAATGAAGAAGTTCGGACGACTCGCGGGAGTAACTCAATGGTAGAGTCACAGCCTTCCAAGCTGTTGGTTGCGGGTTCGATTCCCGTCTCCCGCTCCATTCCCAGGCCGGCATAGCTCAGTTGGTAGAGCATCTGATTTGTAATCAGAG
>JADLBD010000139.1 GCA_020847975.1 Bryobacterales bacterium
CGGCCGGGACGATCCCGCCGTGTTGCACGCTCGGTTCCGGCAGCCCTTCGCGCTTCCTTCCGGCACGGCGGGAACTAATCTGAGACAAGCTGCTCGCTACGCGTGGGAAAACTGCGACCCGTTACAGAATGCGGCCCGATCAGAACGGTGTGAAGGTCCAACGAGCGGAGATCCGGTTCGACCAAATCTCCGGGTGCCTCAGAACTCCTGTCGGCGGCTCCAGTCGTCAAACGATTGTTGTTGTCGAGGGCCGGAAGGTTCGCTCCAGGCTTCTGTCGCCGAGGGAAGCAGCCCGTCTGATGGGCGTGCCCGAAGACTATCCGCTCCCGGCGAAGTACAACGACGCATATCATCTCTTCGGAGACGGACTCGCAGTTCCCGTTGTTTCCTGGTTGAACCTCCATCTACTTCTACCTCTGGCGGCATCATCTCTTGTTAACATGGCGGCTGAATGTCATCAAAGACCAAAACGCTCCCGGTTCAGCATGTTCCAGGAATCCCTAAGGATGTAGCGGCCATCCGCAAACGCATCACTGCCTTCCTGGACACCATGGGAGGCAACGGCAGGAAGGTGGGCAATTCAAAGTGGCGCGTCTATGCGTTCTACGATTACGACGGCGAACCGATCTATGTTGGGCAGACGAACGAGAGCCTTCGAGTCCGTATCCGGCGCCATCTCACGAACCACCGCACCGACGCCGTTGCGATGAATGTGCTCGATCCCTTCGAGGTCAAGGAAATCGAAGTCTGGCCGTTGTGGGGTCTCGAAAAGGAGGAGTCGGCCTTGGCTCTTCTGTGTGCGGCGGAATATGCCGTCTATGCGAGAGTTCTCAAGGAGTCGATGTTCAACGCCGTCCTGAACGAGAAGGTAATTACCGCTCCGAGCGTAAGGTTCAGATTGCCGAAGTCGTATCGCGGTTGCATTATCCCTGACGAACTTATTGAGGAGCGTAGCCACCCTGACATCCGGCTCGCCAGACGGGCAACTACGATTGCCGCTCTCGCCAAGGTTATCTGTGAACGCAAAGTATCGAAGGGATTACGCCGCACGTTGACCGTTCACGCGAAACGGCTGGAGTGGTTGGCGTCCGAGCGGTTCAAGCAGATCGTTGGTTCTGGCATCTCCGACAACGAAGAAGAGGACTGATATGGATACCGTCACGCCCGAGATTCGTTCAACGGTGATGGCGAGAGTCAAGTCCCAACGGAACCGCTCGACAGAGTGGCGGCTTCGCTCGGCTCTCGTGCGGGCTGGCATTTGTGGTTGGACACTTCATTCGGATCTTCCAGGAAAACCCGACTTCATTTTCGAGACCGAACGCTTAATCATCTTTGTCGATGGATGCTTCTGGCACGGCTGCCCGAAATGCAAACGGATGCCCAGTTCCAACACCGATTACTGGAGCGTAAAGATAGCCAGAAACCGAAAAAGGGACCGAGTCACGACTGCCCTTCTGAGAAGAGACGGATGGACGGTGCTGCGCTTTTGGGAGCACCAGCTTATCAATATGGAACCGATCCTCGGCCGAATTTCTGCGGCTATCAATCCGTCACGCAGCATCAAGTAAGCGAATTGGTGCGTCTCAATGCGTCACCATGAGTTCCAAAATTGTGGCGAGCTCTGCGCCTCCGCGAGAAACCAACACCGATGAACTAAACTATGCGTTCCCCATCAATTCACAAATATTTCCCCCTTCCCCCTCAACCACTTACAAACCCACCCCCTAAATCCTGAAACCTCCGCGTGGTAAAACCAAGCCAGAGTACGACCCTATGTCCACCATCAGCACCGCACACAGCGACGCCGCTCGCATCAACGGAGCCAAGTCCCAAGGCCCCATTACCCCCGAAGGCAAAGCCCGCTCCTCCCAGAACGCCCGCACCCACGGCCTCACCGCCTCACGCATCGTCTTCCTCACCCCCGAAGAACAGGAAGAGTACGACACCCTCCTCCGCGACTACACCACCCGCCATCTGCCCAAAACCCCGGAAGAACTGGACGTCTTCAACATGCTCCTCCACGCCGCCTGGCGCCTCCGCAACCTCACCGTCGCCGAAGCCCAACTCTACGCCAAGGCCGGAGGCGATCCCCTCCTCTCCGAGGACCCCGAAATCGAAAAACGCGCCACCCTCCTCCAACGCTACCGCTCCGAAACCGAGCGCGCCTACCACCGCCACCTCAACCAGTTGAAATCCTTACAAAACAACCGTCTCTACCAGGAGCAGTTCTCCAAGCTCCTCCCCGCCGATGCCCCCGCCCTGGCCGACGCCGCGGCCTTCACGAAGAGAACCCAGCACCTCCTCAAGCGAGACCTCGATGAAACCATCAAACAGGCCGCAAACGAGGCGAAATCCTTCAACTCCCAGCTCAAGGACCTCTTCTCCATGTTCGCCAAGCAGCCCAAGTGAGCAGGCCCCGGCTCTTGAAGTGGTGAAATCGCCTCTTTCGCCGCTACCATTCCAGCCGGAATACGAGAATCGTGTGCCATCTCCCTGTCCCAATGTCAGAGAAGCTGCCTCTCGTGCCCGTGAATGTTCCGAACGCCGATGGATCCGTCTTGTTGTAGGCCGCATTCGGCGGGTTGAAGTTGTGGTACTTGAAGATGTTGTTCACGTCCCCGCGCAGCGTGAACCGGAGCCGCTCCAGGATAGTCCATGTTTTCTGGAGCGAGGTCTGTGGCCACACCACTCCCGGCGCTTCCAGTGTGTTCCGTCCCAGCGCCCCGATCGTGTAAGGCGCCGGATATGCAAACCCGTTGATATTCAAATAGCGGTTCTGCGCCGAGAACGGGAACCGGTTCGGGCCGATATCCACATGGGCCAGTTTCACCTGGTCGTCCGCCAGAATCTGATTCGGCCGGTTGCCTACCCCCGGCAAATACTGATAGGGACTGCCGGCAAATGACACCGTGAATGGAGGACCCGTCTGGAACGTCTGAATCCACACAATCTCCCACCCTCCGAGCAGCGCGTTCTTGATCCCGCCGCCGTTCATCCACTTCCTCCCCTTGCCGAACGGCAGCTCATACGTCACCGTCGTCACCCACCGGTGGTGAATATCGTAGCTGGCCCGGCCCTTCTCCAGGTTTCGGCTGTAATAGGAGATGCCCGTCGCTGTCCCGTCATCGTCCGAGTTGTCCAGAGTCTTCGACCACGTGTAGAACGCGTTCAGCGTCAACCCCTTCGAAGAACGTTTCTCAAACCGCAGCGTCCCGGCGTGATACGTATTGTGCCCGAAGTTGCTGATGAGGTTCACGTTGCCGAACTGTGGATAGGGCTTGTAGTTCTGAAACCCGATCCGGATGGCGTCCAATTGCGCCGTATTGGACGGAAACGCGCTGATGGGCAGCACATTCGTGTTCCACGTATTCATCAGCTTCACTCCCGCCGAACCTTGATAGATCCCCTCCATCAGCCAGGTCTTCGTGAACTGCCATTGAATGCCTCCCGACCAGTTCATGATGTACGGCGTGCGCATGTTCGGGTCATACCATGTCGCGTTCCGGCTCCCGTAGTTCGTCCCCACGTAGGGCACACTTCCGTCGGAGTTTGTCGTGAAGTTCATCGGCGGCGGCCCCTGCGACAGTTTGAACACCGTCCGCGGATCGCCGGGTGGAGCCTGAATGTTCGCGCTCGCCAGGTACTCTTCGAAGTTCTGATTGACGTCGTTCGTCATCAGGTCAATGCTGATCAGGCTGAAGCTCGACCGGAACACGAAGCTCGGGTGGAAATTCCATGCCAGTCCCAGGCGCGGCTGGAAGTTATTGAGGTCCTTCCGCGCCAGTTGTCCGGGTTGGTGCACGATCGCCCCCAGCTTCCCGGTGATCGGGTCCGTCGCCGCCGGGTCGAACTGAGACTGCTGTCCATACTTCGTCGAAAACGGCGACTCGTACGACCATCGCAAGCCCAGGTTCAACGTCAGATTCTTCATCGGCCGGAAATCGTCCTGAACATAAAATGCGTGGCTCCACCACCGCGGCAGCCATGTCGCCTGGTTCCGGGTGAACTGTGCGCTTGCCACGTTGCCCAGCAGGAAACTCGCGAACGTGTTCCCCGTGTTCGGCGTGAACGGCATCTCCGTGCCCCCCATGTTATAGGTGCCCGCCGGCAGCGCTTCGGCAAGTGCGTTATAGCGCGTGCGAACCAGTTCGTAGCCGGCCTTTACCGTGTGCCGCCCCGCAACCTTCGTCACGTTCTCCTGCATCGTGAAGTCTTCGGCGATGTTCTGGAACCGGCCCCCTGGGTTGCCGTTGTAACCCGTTATGATCTTCGGAAAGTTGGACGAATCCACATTCGGCATCCCAAGCTGCGCCGCCCAGCCTTCCCCATAGCTCACCGGGTCCTTCGTCTCGTGCCGGCGGTTGTATCCCAGCCGGAACTCGTTGATCAGCGTCGGGGAAACAGTCACTGTGTCCGAAATCACGACGTTCGTGAAATCATTCGGCTGCACCAGAACCGGATCGTAGATCGTCCACGCGATGTCTGTCGAATACCGCCCCGGCGCGCGGTTTCTCATCCGCGAAAAACGCCCGAAAATGCGATGGTTGTTCGTGAACTGATGATCCACCTTCGAGTCGAACCGGTTGAAGTAATACCGCCCCTTGGTGGGCAGCACCAGATCCTGCTGGGGACCGCTCGGCGTAATGATGCCCGGCCGGTTCGGCTGCGTCCATGGGTTGAAGGAAAGCAGCTTCTTCGACACCGCATCAAATCGCGATACCGGTATCTGATTTCCCGCAAACGGGTCCCGGATCCACTTCCCCGTGGCGTCCTGCCGCGTCGTCGTCGGATCGTAAATCGGAAAGCCTTTCCCTCCGAACGAGAAGTCTCCGTTGTACATCTCCGGCGTCGGAACGTTCGTGATCGCCGTTTCCGACACCTTCTCGTGATGCCGTTGGAAGCCGAAAAACCAGAACGTCTTGTTCTTTCCGTCGTAGACTTTCGGAATGTACACCGGGCCGCCGAGCGTCGCCGACATCTCGTGATACGTCCACGGATTGCACGGCAGCCCCACGTCGCAGCGTTTCAACTGGTCGAAATACTGCCGGTGCACCAGCGCGCCGTTCAGATACCGGTCCTCCGCCGAGCCATGAAAACTGTTCGTCCCGCTCCTGTACACCGCCGACAGGATGCCGCCCCCCGAATGTCCGAACTCCGCCGGCACCCCCGTGTTGTACATCTTGAATTCCTGGATCATGTCCAGCGTCCCCGTCATGATCCGTTGATCGTCGTTCACCGCGCCGCGTACCGGTTCCTTTCCGCTGACGCCGTCCAGCGTCAACCCCAGCGAGCGTTCCCGCTGCCCGTCCCCGTGCAGCCCGTTGATCACATTCAGACCCGGCATGTACAGCGTCATCCGCTTGATGCCCTTCTGCATCACCGGGATCTTTATCACCGTCGAGCCTTCCATAACTTGCCCGGAAATCGATGTCTCCGTCTCGAGCAGCGGGGCGCGCCCTTCCACATTCACCGTGTCCGACACCGCCCCCACTTCCATGGCCACGTCGATGCGCGGCTGCTCGTTGGTGCGCAATTCAATGCCGTTCCGGACATACTTCTTGAAGCCGCTCGCTTCAATAGTCAGGTTGTACGTCCCGGGGCGCAGGTACGGTATGTAGTAGTAGCCTTCACTGTTCGTCGTCCCTTCCGTCTGTATGGATGTCTCCGTGTTCACGACAACCACCTTCACGCCCGGAATGACCGCGCCAGTAGAGTCCGAGACCGTTCCGACAACGGTTGCCGAGCCGGTGGTCTGGGCAAACAGTGGAGCCAGGTTGAGCGCCAGCAGCAAAGCCAATATTGGCCGCATAAAGATCTCCCTAAAGTTCGCGAACAGCTATTACCGCTATTCGGTTATCGATGAAGTGATCCTATTCGACTCTCGCCCCCATGTCAAGAGGCCTCCCAACCATTGCTGCTATACTTAGCCCCACGGAGGAGCACGGTCGAATTCTCCCGAATTTCCCTGCGCCTCCCGACCTTTCTGGAAAAGCTGTTCCGTTCGCTCCATTTGCATCAACTTCGAGGAGGATTTCTCATGAGCTCTTCGTCCGTTACATTGAATTGCCGGCTCCTGTGCGCCTGCGGCTGCGCTTACTACATCGATCCGGCTACCGGAAAATATGTCGTGCCTGAGGATGACAAATTCAGCCCTGTTGCCGGCTGGATTCATACGCCGGCCCCGGTCAGCGCCGGGCAGATCAATGCCTGCCTCGTGGGCGAAAATAGCGACGGGATCATCGTTGCTTTTCGCGGCACCCTGCCCCCCGATCTCCATTCCGTCGACAGCATCCTCGACTGGCTTCAGGATTTCCTCGCCGAACCCGGAGCCTACATCAATGTTCCCGGCAAGGTCCACACCGGAATCTATCTTGCCGTCATGTCCATCATTGCTGAGGTCGCGGCCCAGGTGAACGCGCTCTCGCCGGCGGGGAAGAAGATCTACGTCACTGGCCACAGCAAGGGAGGAGCCATGGCTTCCATCGGAGCCTGGATCCTCCACAACACCAATCAGCTTGCCATCTCGCAGGTGGTCTCCTTCGCATCCCCCAAGCCCGGCGATACCGGGTTTCAGCAGGCCTTTCAGGCCCTCTTCCATAGCCCCGCCCAGATTCGCTACGAGAACTACGACGACATCGTTCCCCTGCTTCCGCCCTCTGCCGGTTTCATCAAGCTCATGGCGGGTATCCCCTACCTCGGCGATCTCTTCAAACGGGCCGAAGGCTGGGACTATCAGCACGTGGGCATTCTCCAATACATCGAAAGCCCGGAGGATCAATACCAGGTAATCCCCGACAATCCGCTTCTGATGACCGAGCGCCTCGGCGAAATCATGCTCGAAATCAGCGAAGACCTCGTCGATTGGGATTTCAACTCATTCGGCGAGGCGCACACTCTCCAGTGCGGCTTTGGCTACATGAGCGGCGTCTGCCCCGCCAGCGTCTGCGGCCCGCAGAGCCAATCCTGACGCCCTCTCAGCCCGCCTGTGTCGCTAGCCGCAACTCGTCCTCGAGTTCATAAACCTTGTCCTCGAGATTCCGCGTCGGCTTCGAAGCGGCCTTCGCCTCCTCGAGCTTCTTCTTCGCCGTCGCCAGCCGCTTCTCCAGCCCGGACACCTTGGGATTCGGCTTGGCCGGCGTCTCCTGCGCAACCGGCGGCATGGCCTTCTTCGCCATCTTCCTGGCTTTACCCTTGGCGCCCGTTTTGTACCGAAACGCCGTCACCGGGGCGGGCGGCTTCAGCACAGCCCCGAAATCGGACCGGTACTCCTCGGCCACCTGCACGGCCTCGGTCAGCAGTTCCTTGAACCGTGCCTCCATCGCGTGCCTGGCCTGCGCCCGCAGCGCCTCCCCCTGCTGCTTCCACTTCTGGTATTCCGAAATGACATTGCTCATTCCTGTGATTCTACGTCAGTTCCCCGCCGGGGCTCGGGATTCACCCTCCGCGATCACCTTCCACTTCATCTTCAGCCCGCGTGGAACCGCTCCCCGCCGCCCATCCCACTGGAGATATCCCTGCCCTCGCTGCACTTTGCGCACCAGAATCGACATCTTGGCCGTCCGCCGCCGGCTGAACTCCGGGTCCATCCTTTTCGACTGCCGGATCAAACCCGAGGCCGGGCCGGCGCTCTCCATCGTCGCCGCGAACGGGGTACTCTGTCCGGCCGAATTCAACGAGTGAAACTCGATCCCGATCTCATAGATCAGAAACGGAGTCGTTTCCCTCACCAAATGCACGATCTCGCCTTCCACCACACTCCCCTGTGAAGCGATCACTCGTTCCCCCTCCCTGAGATCGCGCGTGAGGCGTGCTCTGAGCGGCTGCCCGACAACGGTCTTCTCCAGTTCGAACCCCTCCTCCAGCGCGAGTTCGAGCATCGTGCCCACAGGAAGCAGAATCGGTTTCGAACCACTGGGAGGCGCGGTCTCCGGCTCTGCATCCCCGGCAAACTGCACCTTCGATTGTGTCCGATACCGCCGGCAACCTCCTACCTTCGTGCGATTCAGGTTCTCCAGACCAGCCGTCGTTACCACTACCACTTCGCCCCAGACTGGCAGTAAGAGCGGCTCGCCATCCATGTCCGTCCGCGCATAAACAAGCGATGTATTGGCCTCAGCCAACCCAAGCTTCACCGGAATGTCGTAGGCCTGCAATTCCAGCCTCAGCAGATCCAGTGTCTCGGCGTCTACCCAAAACTCCCCCTGGAAGCTGACCGGAAGTTCCAGTGTTCCAGCGCGCAGGCTATAGTTGCTCTGCGCGGCGGGCACATCAAAGCCGTATTCATGCGCCGCTCTCCCTGCCTGCTCGATTTGTCCTTTGTAGATGTACCTGGTGGTCGTGATGTCAAGCACCTGCCGCGCCAGCAGCCCGAATCTTCCGGTGCTCACCACCCCGCCGCGAACCACGTCTGGCAGCGGCTGATCAAAGAACTGAGCGGATCCAGCCTTCCCGTACAACTCCTGATCGCCCACCAGCGCCACATCAAACCGCAGTGTATCGGTCTTCTTCCACGCCTCCTCCGGCCCGCTGCGTTGAAACCGCTCCACGGTCTGCGTGCACACATACTCCGGCAACCGCCGTTGCTGGTTTTTCATGTGCGCATGAAACCGCTCGAAAAGTCCCTCTGGCTCCTGCCAGCACAGCGCCCCCATTGCCGTGCCCAGGAGAATGGCTAAACAACATGCCATCCGTTTCATGGGCCGTATTATAGGCCCACCGGATCACGATTGCACCCGTCTGCCGGATTACCTCCTGGCTGGTGTCAGAGCGGGCTGGCTGAAGTACCGCAGAAAGAGCCCGGCGCTGTGGCAGAAATCTTCAAAGGTAAGCATGTCCGCGTCGAGCTTGCACTCCTCGCAGATTCGCGGCAGGTCGCGCCGGAAAGCAGCGTAGCGGTCTTGAATGTATTTGGCGCCCGGTAACGGCTGTTGCGCGGAACTCAGCCAATTCCGCACACAGCCAATGGCAGTATCGGGATCTTTGCCGTGCGCCTGAATGTCCTGGCCGGAAATATCGGAAATCGACTTGTGGTATCTGTCCGGATCCGAATCGAGGATGAGGCACCTCTTGGTGCGGTAATCCTCACCGCCGAACTCCTTGCATGCCAGGAACAGGCCGAGTTCAAACGCCATGTTGAAGTGAGCGAGACCGGATTGCGGGTCGGGGTGCGCGTAGGAGATGTCATGAATGCTCAACTCACACACGGAGATGAGGCCGTAAATTCGCTGAAGCCTGGTCTGAGACCCGTCCTGGTTCTCCAAAGCGCAGCGAGGAACAAAGCCGCAATCGAGAACAGCAAATACCACCGCATGGAGGACCGAGGTGTAGCTTGTGTCGTAAGGACAGTTGAGAAAAACCAGTTTGCTAGCGGGCGGCACGGTTGGCTTTGGGCTTAGGGTATTGCGCAGACAAGACCTTATCTACGGCGGCCTTCAGCACCGCCTCGTCGACATTGGGATGGAAGGGAAGATCGGGAATCATAGGATCAGACGAACCGCGTCGCAAATCCTCCCACAGCATCGACTTGCTGGCACTGGCCTGATTTTCATGCACTGGCATATAGCCTTTCTCCCTTTCTACCACTTTTGTTGCCCAACCTCAATCATCCCATCTCTCATGCCCAACCTCAATCATCCCATCTCTCATGCCCAACCTTAATCATCCCATCTCTCGTGCCTACCTCAATCATCGACAAGATCTGCAAAACCTTTAACCCAGTCCCCCCCGTACACCCCACCCAAACATTTCCCCCCCCCCCGCTTGTCAGCCCCTCCCAACGCCCCACGATTTGACTCGCCTTCCCGCGGGTCATTATAGTCAAAGGTTGGGTAACGTCTTAGCTTCTCAACCTATCTGCAATGCCTACTTCCTATCCTGAATCCTACTTCCCTATCCTGTTGCAGGCAGTCTTAGGGTGCGTCGTCGCCGCTGCGCTCGTCGGTATGGCGTTCCTCCTCGGCAAGCGAGTCAAGAACAAAGTCAAGGACACCCCCTACGAATGCGGAGTCATCCCCGTCGGCACGGCCAAGGAGCGCTTCAGCGTGAAGTTCTACCTCGTCGCCATGGTCTTTATCCTCTTCGACATTGAAGCTATCTTCCTTTACCCTTGGGTCGTCGTCTACCGCGACCTGAAAATGTTCGCCTTCATCGAGATGGTGATCTTCATTGCTCTTATCCTCTGCGGGTTCTTCTACATCTGGAAGAAAGGGGTCCTCAGTTGGGCCGAAGAGGAATGGCACTACGGCAGCAGAATGGCGGCTTGGAAGAGGGACGCAATACGCTAATCCGCCGCCCGCAGGAGCCTACATGATCCCCGAAGAATTGAACCAAGACCCGGTTGTGGCTGCGATACTCGAACGGTTTCCCCAAGCTATTCAGGAAGCCAGGAAAGACCTGGGTGAGCTGACTCTCGTCATCGCTCCCGAGGATCTGGTCGAGGTTTGCCGCTTCCTCAAGATCGAGCAAAAGTTCGTCCGCCTCAGCAGCGTGACCGGCGTCGATTGGATGCCCCGCGACCCGCGCTTCGAAGTGGTCTACCATCTCGAGTCGGTGGAGAGAAAACTGCGTCTCCGGCTCAAGGCATGGGCAGCCGGCGAACCTCCCACGCTCGATTCGGTGACCTCCGTATGGCGCGGCGCCGATTGGTACGAGCGCGAGGTCTTTGACCTGTTTGGCGTCGTCTTCCGCAATCATCCCGACATGCGGCGCATCATGATGCCCGACACCTGGGAAGGATATCCGCTACGAAAGGATTTCCCGGTGCACGGCTACAAGTACAGCTACGTGGACCAGGAGTAAGAAACCCTCATGGCAGACATCGACATGCTCACGGAGAACGCCGGGAAAACCGCTGTGCCGGAAGCGGGCACTACCCGCAAGATGACCCTCAACATGGGTCCGCAGCATCCTTCCACGCATGGGGTGTTGCGCATTGTGCTGGAACTCGATGGCGAAACCATCACCAGCGCCAAGCCGGAGATCGGCTTCCTGCACACGGGAATCGAAAAGCAGGCCGAGACACGAACCTGGCAGCAGGTGGTCCCTCTCACCGATCGCACCGACTATCTGGCGAACCTCTCGAACAACCTCGGCTACGTACTGGCGGTTGAGAAACTCCTCCAGATGGAAGTGCCGCCGCGGGCGCAGTTCATGCGGGTGCTGCTGACCGAGGTCACACGCATCAACTCCCACATGGTGTGGCTCGGTACGAGCGCCCTTGACGTGGGCGCCATGAGCGTCTTCTTTTACTGCTTCCGCGAGCGCGAAGACATCCTCCGCCTGTTCGAGTTCTTCTCCGGCCAGCGCCTCATGACCAGCTACTTCCGCGTCGGCGGCCTTGCCCTTGACGCGCCGCGCGGATGGCACAAGTGGATTGAAAAATTTCTCAAGGTGATGCCCTCCCGCATCGACATGCTGGAGGGACTGCTCACCGAGAACATCATCTTCAAGCGCCGCACTCAGGGCGTCGGCTTCATCAGCCTCGAAGACATGCTTGACCTCAGCGTCACCGGGCCGATGCTTCGCGCCGCCGGACTGAAGGTGGATGCCCGCAAAGACTACCCCTACTCGAGCTACGACAAGTTCCAGTTCGAAATCCCCACCCGGACCGAAAACGACGTCTATGCGCGATACCTCGTGCGCATGGCTGAGATGCGCGAAAGCCTCAAGATCATTCAACAGGCCTTGGAGGGAATGCCCGAAGGCCCCTACGCGGCCGACGCGCAGAACGTCGTGCTGCCCGACCGCGAGAAGATGAAGACCCAGATGGAGGCGCTCATCTACCACTTCAAGATCGTCAGCGAAGGATTCCGCGTTCCTCCCGGCGAGGCCTACCAGGTGGTGGAATCGCCCCGCGGCGAACTGGCCTACTATGTGGTGAGCGACGGCACATCGAAGCCCTACCGCGTATTCATGCGCACGCCGAGTTTCGGCAACCTCCAGGCGCTTGAAACGCTATTCGTCGGCTTCCCCATTGCCGACTCCATCGCCTCGCTCGGCAGCATGGACTTTGTGCTGGGTGATACGGACAGGTAAGTGTGAAATGACCTTCTCCCCTGAGCTCGAAGCAAAACTCGAAAAACTGATGAACAGCTACCCGCCGGGTAGAAAGAAAAGCGCGCTCATCCCCATGCTGATGTTTACTCAGGATGAGGTGGGCTCCATCACGCACGAATTGGTTGAGGAAGTGGCCAGGCGCATCGGTATTCCCACGGTGCAGGTGGACGAAGTGGTCACCTACTACTCCATGCTTCACCGCAAGCCCATGGGAAAGTATCACGTCCAGGTGTGCACCAATATCAGTTGCCTGCTGTGGGACGGCGATGAACTCTACGAGCACGCCTGCGAGAAGCTTGGAATCGGCCACAAAGAGGTGACCGCGGACGGACAGTTCTCGCTCGAGGAGGTGGAATGCATGGGAGCCTGTTCCTGGGCCCCCGCCATTCAGGTGAACTACGATTTTCACCACCACGTCACCAAAGAGAAGCTCGATCAGATCATCGACAGTCTGAAGAAACTCCGGTAAACGCCCATGCTCTTCAACGACCCCAGCCCGCTCGAAGTCAAGATCCTCACCAGAAGGCTCGGCCTTCCGAACTCCGCCTCCATCGAAACCAGCCTTGCCAACGGCGGCTACAAGTCCTTCGAGAAATCCCTGGAGATGACCCAGGAGCAGATCATCCAGGAAGTGAAGGATTCGAATCTGCGCGGCCGCGGCGGAGCCGGGTTCCCCACCGGCATGAAGTGGGGATTCGTTCCGCGGCAATCGCCGAAACCGAAGTACATCGTGGTGAATGCGGACGAGAGCGAGCCCGGCACCTGCAAGGACCGCGTCCTGATCGAGAACGATCCGCACCTGCTTATCGAAGGATGCCTCATCGCCGCTCAGGCCGTCGGATCGAAAGCCGGCTACATCTATGTGCGCGGCGAATACCGCTACCTGATCGACATCCTCGACAAGGCGATTGGCGAGGCCTACTCGCGCGGCTATCTCGGCAAGAACATCCTTGGGCGGGGCGTCGATTTCGATCTCTACACCCATACGGGCGCCGGCGCTTACGAGTGCGGCGAAGAATCCGCGCTGCTCGAGTCGCTCGAAGGCAAACGCGGGCAGCCGCGCATCCGGCCGCCGTTTCCCGCGGTCGCCGGGCTATATCAATGTCCCACGGTCCTGAACAATGTCGAGACGTACTGCGCCGTGCCTTCCATCATCGAGATGGGCGGAAAAGCCTGGGCCGGCCTGGGTATTCCGAAAGCCGGCGGCACCAAGCTCACCTGCCTTACCGGGCATGTGAACAGGACCGGTGTGTTTGAGCTGCCGCTCGGTTTCCCCGTGGAAAAGATGATCAATGAAGTGGGCGGCGGCATTCGCGGCGGCAAGAAGATGAAAGCGTTCATCCCCGGCGGCTCCTCGTGCCCCGTGCTGACGGGCGAGGAAGCATGGCCGCTGACGATGGATTACGACTCGATGGCGAAGGCCGGGACCATGCTTGGCTCCGGCGGCGTCATCATCATGGACGAAAATACCGACATGGTGAAGGCCGCGCTGCGCATCATGCACTTCTACGCCCACGAAAGCTGCGGATGGTGCATCCCCTGCCGCGAAGGCACGGCGTGGTTGAAGAAGCTGCTGACGCGCCTCAACCAGGGCGTGGGGACCGGAAAGGATGTCGATCTGGTGGGTGACCTTGCGGACAACATGCTGGGCCGGACGTTCTGTCCTCTCGGCGACGCCGCGGCCCTGCCCACGGCGTCCATTGTGCGCAAGTTCCGGCACGAATTTGAAGCGAAACTGGCCAGGACGCAGGTGGCAGTTCCCGACATGGCCAACAAACCTTTTGTGATTGTCTGATGCGTTGGAGAAATGGTGGTGTGAATGGCTGACCTTGTCAACCTGACAATCAACGGCCGGGCCATCCAGGCGCCGGCGGGCACGCTGGTGATCGATGCGGCGAAGAAAGCGGGGATCGAAATTCCCGCCTTCTGCTATTACGAAGGCTACTCGCTGCAGGCGGCCTGCCGGATGTGTCTGGTGGAAGTGGAAAAGATGCCCAAGCTGCAGGCGGCGTGCACGCTGCCGGTCGGTGAGGGGATGGTGGTGAGAACCGAATCGGCGCCGGTGGTGAAGACCCGCAAATCGATGCTCGAATTCCTGCTTGCGAACCATCCGCTCGATTGTCCGGTGTGCGACAAGGGCGGCGAGTGCGAATTGCAGGACATGTCATTCCGCTACGGCGTGGGAGAGAGCCGTTTCACGGAGATGAAACATCACGTGGACGAAAGGCAGTGGTCGCCGGTGGTGTTCTATGACGGCCCGCGCTGCATCCTCTGCTACCGCTGCGTGCGAGTGTGCAACGAAGGCATGGGCGTCGGCGCGCTGGGCATCATCAATCGCGGCGAGCAGTCGCTGATCACCCCGAACGTCGAGGACCACCTCGATTGCGACGAGTGCGGCATGTGCATCGACATCTGCCCCGTGGGCGCGCTCACCAGCGGCACCTACCGCTACCGGACGCGGCCCTGGGAGATGAAGCACGCCGGCACCATCTGCGCGTTCTGCTCGGACGGCTGCAAGACAACCCTCGGGGTGCGTGGTCATGAGATCATTCGCGGCAACAATCGCGACCGCAGCGGAATCAACGGCGAATTCCTTTGCATGAAGGGGCGGTACGCCTTCGATTTCATCGAACATCCGGAGCGGCTCACCTCGCCCCTCATGAAGGTGAACGGCAAACTCGAAGAGGTCAGTTGGTCGAAGGCCCTCGAAGCCGTGGCGAAGAAGTTCGCCGAAGTGAAGTCGCGCGGCGGCAAGTTCGGCATCGCCGGATCCACCAAGACGACGAACGAAGAGAATTACTACCTCCAGAAGTTCGCCCGCGAGGGGTTGGGAACGAACAACATCGATCACCACCGCTCGGGCGACGTGGTGACGCTCATCGATGCTCTCGACGGCCGCGCGGACGCGCTCGCCACCATGGCGGATGTCTACACGATGACGGCCTCGCTGGTCATCGGTTCCGATCTGGCGCAGGAGCATCCCCTCATTGCCTTCCAGTTGCGCGCCAACAACAGGCATCATCGCAGCGCTACTTACGCGGTGACGAAAGGCCCTGTTCGCGAGGACAAGTACGCCGCGGCCTCGGTGCGTTGTGAAGAGGGCAAGGAACTGGAAGCTGTGGAAGGGCTGCGCGAACGGCTATCGAAAGAGAAGGAACTCCTGGTCGTCTTCGGCGACGCCATCAAGGGCGAGGCGGTACGAAAACTGGTAGCCTTCGGTGATTCGCTGGGCATTCCGGTGAAATACATCTGCCTGGTGGATTACTCGAATTCACGCGGCGCGATGGATATGGGTTTGCTCCCCGATCTCGGCCCCGGATACATGCCGGTGGATAACCCGGGAATGACGCTGCCCGAAATGATGACCGCCACGGACCTGGATGTGCTCTGGGTGGTGGGAGCCAATCCGCTGGCGCGCTATGAACTCGGCTCGTCCAGCGCTTTCGTGGTGGTGCAGGAAATGTTCCTCACCGAGACCGCCAGGCGCGCCGACATCATCCTGCCCGCGTCGGCTGCTTATGAGAAGACCGGCACTGTCACCAACGTCACCGGCGAATGCCAGAAGCTACACGCGGCGGGGCGGACAATGGGGACCAAGCCCGATCTCGAGATCCTCGGGCTGATTTCCAAGGAGATGGGGCTCAATCTCGGAATCTGGTCATCTTCCAACGTTTTCGAAGAGATCCGGAAATCCGTTCGTGGGTATAATATTCCTTTGCCAATCATAGCTACCGGCCAGGCGGCGCAAACCGACCCGTTGAGCGGGAAAGTTCCGGTGACGCCGCGTCCGGACCTGATTCAATCCGCGGGGAATACGCTGTTCACCTCGGGCTCGCTCGGGCGCTACTCGAAGAAGTTGACGTCGGTCATCGAGCATCCCGGCCAGTTATACCGGCCGTAACTCGGAATTCGAAATGGAATTCATCATCATCAGCCTAGTGAAGGCCGCACTGGTGGCCGCTGTATTGCTCACGCTCGCCGCGTATCTGGTGTGGATTGAACGGAAGGTTCTGGCGCACATCCAGTTGCGTGTGGGCCCCTATCGCGTGGGTCCGAACGGTCTGCTCCAACCGCTTGCCGACCTCATCAAACTGGTCACCAAGGAAGGCGTCATGCCCGCCCAGGTGAACAAATTCTATTACCTGCTGGCGCCGTTCCTGGCGGTGGCTCTGGCCCTGGTTTCCATCTCGGTCATTCCCTTCGGCACCCAGATCGAGGTCTTTGGGATCAAGACCTACATGGGTTTGGCGGACGTGAACATCGGGCTGCTGGTGATCCTGGCGATTTCGGCCGTCAGCGTGTACGCCATCGCGCTCGGCGGGTGGGCTTCCAACAACAAGTACGCCCTGCTCGGCGGACTGCGGAGCGCGGCGCAGATGATCAGCTACGAATTGCCGATGTCGCTCGCCATCGCCTCGCCGCTGCTGATGGCGAACACGCTGAGCCTGAGAGAAGTAGCCGAATCGCAGGCGGGCTTCTATTTCGGCTTCCTGCCCAAGTGGTACATCTTCCAGATGCCGATGCCGCAACTGATCGCTTTCGTCATCTTCCTGATTGCCGGTTTCGCGGAGACCAACCGAGTCCCGTTTGACCTGCCGGAAGCGGAGAACGAACTGGTGGCGGGCTTCCATACCGAATACAGCAGCACCTGTTTTGCGGCCTTCTTCACGGCCGAGTATGTGAACATGGTGACCATCTCCGCGCTGGCGACGCACCTGTTTCTGGGGGGGTGGAATCCAATTTTCCCCGAGCCGGTGGCGGGCCTGGTACCCGTCCTGCTCTTCCTCGGCGCGGCGGCCGCGCTCTTCTTCCACGGCTTGAACAATGTGTCGACGCGGCCCTGGGACAAGTATTCGTTCCCCATCGTCGGGGTGGTCGCGGTGGGCGTGGCGGGCATCTTCGCGCTGGCTTTCCTGCCGCTGCCGGAGCCGATTGGGGCCATCGCCAATGCGCTCCATCCGCTGTTCTGGTTCGGCGCGAAAGTGGGCGTCATCCTGTTCCTGTTCATCTGGGTTCGCGGCACGCTGCCGCGCTTCCGCTTTGACCAGTTGATGAAGTTCGCCTGGACGTTCCTGTTTCCTATTGCGATTTTGCAGTTGCTGGCCACGGCATTGATGGTGGCGTTGGTGAAATAAGTTCCATGGATGCGATTCTGTTTCTGCTGTTCGCGGCCATCGCGGTGGCCTGCGGAATCAACCTGGTGGTGCAGACCCACCCCATTTCGAGCGCGCTGTCGCTGATCGGGGTGATGTCGTCGCTGGCCGTTCTCTATCTGCTGCTCGGCGCCGAGTTCATGGCCGCGGCGCAGATGATTGTCTATGCCGGGGCCATCATGGTGCTGTTTATCTTTACCATCATGCTCCTCAACGCCGGCTCCGAGCAAAGGAAAGGCAAATCGGTCATCGCCAAAGTATTAGGCGTGCCGGCGCTGATCGCCTTCCTCGGGCTGGTGAGCTTCCTCATCCAGTCGCTGCTGCCGCGGAGCGAAGAAGTGAAGTTCGGCGCCTTCACGGGCGGCACGGCGCAGGCTATCGGCAAGAAACTCTTCACCGAATACCTGCTGCCGTTCGAAGTTACCTCGGTGCTGATTCTGGTGGCGATTCTCGGAGCCGTGGTGCTGGCCCGCAAGGAGATCTGACCCATGCCCACAGCCGTCCCTCTGAACTGGTATCTGATTCTCAGCGCGATTCTCTTTGGGCTGGGGATTGCCGGATTCATCTTCCGGCGCAACATCATTACAGTGTTCATGTCCATTGAGCTGATGCTGAACGCGGTGAACCTGAGTTTCATTTCTTTCAGCTATCAATTGCGGCAGGTGGACGGGCACATCTTTTCCTTTTTTGTCATGGTAGTGGCCGCGGCCGAAGCCGCGGTCGGACTGGCGATTATCCTCACGGTGTTCAAGAACCGCGCCACGCTAGCCATTGACGACGTGAACTCGATGAAGAACTGACCCATGCAACATCTCTGGCTGATTCCCCTACTACCCCTCGCCGGCTTTCTGATCAACGGCCTCATCGGCAAGCGGCTGCCGAATTTTCTGGTCAGTGTCATCGCCGTAGTTTCGGTGGCTTTGAGCTTCGGGTGGGTGCTGAAGACGTTGTCGGCCCTCGGCCCGCTCGAGGCGGCGTACGTCGAACGCTACTACACGTGGTTCCAGAGCGGCACGCTGAACATTGGAGTGGACCTGGCCGTGGACCGGTTGACCGCGATCATGCTGCTGGTGGTGACCGGCGTCGGCTTGCTCATTCATATCTACGCCATCGGCTACATGGCGCACGAAGGCGGCTTCTACCGCTTCTTCTCCTACATGAACCTCTTCATGTTCTTCATGCTGACGCTGGTGCTGGGCGCCAACTTCCTGCTGTTGTTTGTCGGCTGGGAGGGTGTCGGTTTGTGCAGCTATCTGCTCATCGGCTTCTACACGCTGAAGAAGAGCGCCGGCGACGCGGCCAAGAAGGCGTTCATCGTCAACCGCATCGGCGATTACGGCTTCTCCCTGGCAATGTTCCTGATAGTGGTGAACTTCGGCAGCCTCGATTTCCAGAAAGTGTTTGACGCGGTGCGGCCCATGCCGGTGGAGCAGAGCGCCGGACTGTTGACCGCCATCGCGCTGTTGCTCTTTGTCGGGGCGACAGGCAAATCGGCGCAGGTTCCGCTGTATGTGTGGCTGCCGGACGCCATGGAAGGTCCCACCCCGGTATCGGCCTTGATCCACGCCGCCACCATGGTGACCGCGGGCGTCTACATGACCGCCCGCGCCTCGGTGATCTTCCAGCGCGCTCCGATGGCGATGGATGTGGTTGCGGTGGTGGGCGTCATTACCGCGGCGATGGCGGCAACCATCGGCATCACGCAATTCGACATCAAGAAGGTATTCGCTTACTCGACGGTTTCGCAGTTGGGCTACATGTTCATTGCCTGCGGAGCGGGCGCATTTTCGGCCGGCATCTACCACCTGGTCACGCACGCCTTCTTCAAAGCGCTGCTGTTCCTTGGCGCCGGCAGCGTGATTCACGCGCTCGGCGGCGAGCAGGATTTGCGCAACATGGGCGGGCTGATGAAGAAGATCCCCATCACCTTCGGAGTGCTCGCCTGCGCGTGGCTTGCCATCAGCGGCGTTCCGGGCTTTTCCGGCTTCTATTCGAAGGACGAGATCCTGATGGCGGCGCATCACAGCTCTCCGTGGATTTATTGGGTGGGCGTGGTGACCGCGGGCATGACGGCGTTCTACGTTTCGCGCGCGATGTTCCTGTGCTTCTTCGGCAGCTACCGCGGGCATCATCATCCGCATGAATCGCCGTTCGTAATGTGGGGGCCGCTCGCCGTGCTCGCCGTGCTTTCGGTGATCGGCGGATGGTACTTCAATGTGCCTCACTACCTGGAGCCGATGTTCCCGCTTGCTGAAGGCGCGCACGATGAAACGCTGGTCTACATTTCGGTGGCTTTCGGATTGGGCGGGATCGCGCTTGCCTATCTGATGTACGTGGTGAGCCCGGGAATTCCGGACGCGATCGCGAATGCCCTGGGTCCCATCTACCGGCTGGTCTACCACAAGTACCTGGTGGATGAGCTTTATGGCGCAGTGATCGTCTCGCCGCTGGTGAACGGCTCGCGGGCGCTGCTGTGGCGGTTCATGGACGCCGGGTTGATTGACGGCATCGTGAACGGGACGGCGACGATGTCGCGAACCGTCGGCGGAGTGCTCCGCCTGTTCCAATCGGGCAGCATACGAAGCTACGCGGCCTGGGTCACCGTGGGGTGCGTGGCGTTGCTGGTGGTGCTCGGCGTGATGGCGGGAGGTGTGCGGTGAATCTGCTGAATCTGGTTCTGGCGCTTCCGCTTGTTGGGTTCCTGGTGACGCTGGTATTGCCGAAAAACAACGCCAATGTGATCCGCCTGTTCTCGCTGATTCTCTCGCTGGCGGTGTTCGTCCTCTCTCTCGGGCTGGCGGCTCCGTTCTATGAGACCGGCAACGGCAACTGGTTTGTCACTGATGTGCCATGGATCCAGAGTCCAGAGATCCGTTATCACGTAGGATTGGACGGCTTGAGCCTGTGGCTGGTGCTCTTATCGACGCTGCTGACGCCCGTTTCGATCCTGGTGAGCTGGAAATACATCGACCGCCGGGTAAAGGAATTCTACGCCTTCCTGCTGCTGCTCGAATTCGGGCTTATCGGCGTCTTCATTGCCTGGGACCTGTTCCTGTTCTACGTATTCTGGGAAGTGAGCCTGGTGCCGATGTACTTCCTCATCGGCGTGTGGGGGCATGAACGGCGCATCTACGCGGCTGTGAAGTTCTTCCTTTACACGATGGCCGGATCGGTATTGATGCTGGCCGCGATGATCTTCCTTTACAACAAAGCAGGCACGTTCGATTACGTGAACCTGGTGGACCTGCTGCAGCGCGGCCGGCTGGTGCTCACTTCGCAGGAGCAGTTGTTGCTGTTCCTGGCCTTCTTCGTGGCTTTCGCCATCAAGGTGCCGCTGTTTCCGCTGCACACGTGGCTGCCCGACGCGCACGTGGAAGCGCCCACGGCCGGTTCCATCATGCTGGCCGCCGTCATGCTGAAGATGGGCTGCTACGGGCTGGTGCGGTTCTGCCTGCCGATGTTCCCGCAGGCGGCGCACCGGTGCCAGAGCTGGATCGTGATCCTGGCTATCATCGGGATCATCTACGGCGCGCTGGTGGCGATGGTGCAGCCGAACATGAAGAAGCTGGTGGCGTATTCTTCGGTGAGCCACCTTGGCTTTGTTGTGCTGGGCGTCTTCTCGTTCAACCAGAACGGGCTTGACGGCGCCGTGTACCAGATGTTGAACCACGGCATCTCGACCGGAGCGCTGTTCATGCTGGTGGGCTATCTCTACGAGCGGACGCATACGCTCGAGATCAAGGATTACGGCGGGGTGTCGACGCCGGCTCCGCTGCTGGCGGCGGTCTTCCTGATCACGTTACTGGCGAGCATCGGGCTGCCCACGCTGAACAATTTCGTCGGCGAATACCTGGTGCTGCAAGGCTCGGCGGCGGTGAACTTCCACTGGACCATCGCGGCGGCTGTGGGCGTGATCCTCTCGGCCTGCTACATGCTCTGGCTCTATCAGCGGGTCTTCGTGGGCGAGACCAACAAAAGCCTCTCCCACCATCATCCCTTCCTCGACATGAACGGGCGGGAACTGGCCGCGGCGCTGCCGCTGCTGGTGCTGATGGTGTGGATGGGGGTTTACACGAAAACGTTCCTGCCGATGGTCAGCGCCGCCAACCAGCGGATTATCGAACAGAGTAAGACCGGAGTGGAAACACTGGTGGAAACACAGGGCGGCAAGCGAGTCGCCGAGTTGAGGGAGCTAGTCCATGGCCGATAACTTCATGCCGAGCGCCGCGGAGATGCTCCGCTTTCTGCCGGAGACGGTGCTGATTGTCTTCGGCACGCTCATCATGTTGCTGGATGCGCTGGCGGGCGAGGGGAAGAAGGGCTGGCTCGGGACGGTGGCCATTGTGGGGCTGCTGCTGGCGGCATGGGGAACCGTGGTGGCATGGTCGAACCCCGGCCCGGCGTTTCAATCGATGCTGATGGTGGACGGCTACGCGACGTTCTTCCGCTTCCTGGTGATCACAGTGGGTGTACTGACGGTTCTCGCCTCGGTGGCCTATCTGAAACGCGAGAAGGCCGACTCGGGCGAGTACTACGCCCTGGTGTTGTATTCGATCGCCGGGCAGTGCGTCATGGTCACCGCCAATGAGCTGATCATGATTTTCATCGGACTCGAAATCTCGTCCATTTCGAGCTACATTCTTGCCGGCTACCTGCGCGATGACAAGCGCAACAACGAATCCGCGCTCAAGTATTTTCTGTTGGGCTCCTTCGCCACGGCCTTCCTGCTATACGGCATCGCGTGGATCTACGGGGCGACAGGGACAACGAATCTGGCCGACATCCGCCGCGTGCTGTCGAACCGCGACATCGCTCCGGCGCTGGGGCTGATCGGCACTTCAGCCGCGCTGATGTTCGTGGGCTTCGCCTTCAAGGTGTCCGCGGCTCCGTTTCAGGTGTGGGCTCCGGATGTGTACCAGGGCGCGCCCGCGCCGGTGAGCGCATTCCTTTCGGCCGGGCCCAAGGCCGCTGCCTTCGCCATTTTCCTGCGGGTCTTCATGACCGCCTTCGAGCCGGTGGCGGACAAGTGGGCTCCGGTGATCTGGGTTTCGGCGCTGGCCACGATGACCGTGGGCAACTTCGCGGCCCTGCTGCAATCGAACATCAAGCGGCTGCTGGCGTATTCCTCCATTGCGCATGCCGGCTATGTGATGGTGGCCATCGCGGCCCATTCGCAGATCGGCACGGAGGCGGTGATGTTCTACATGGCGGCGTACGCGTTCATGAACGTGGGCGC
>JADLBD010000140.1 GCA_020847975.1 Bryobacterales bacterium
ATGGTTTTTGGAAACTGTCTAATCCTTATTGACGGAACGTGTTAAACTGCAAACAGGATAGCCGTACCAGGTTGGGAAGAATCTGCAACTGGGTGGTTGGTTGATGCGTCCTACACACAGGTTGAACACACGGTCGGGCTACAGTTCGCAACGGAGAGCGTGGCAAATCAATGTCAGTGGAAACGATGAATCATAAGGGTACTGACCAAGGTCCTTCGTTACAAAATCAGACCCCGGACGTCCACCTTCAGCGGCTGCTCTTGGCGGAAACACAGATTCCGTGGATCAAGTCGTTTATCGCGAGCATCAAGGAAGCCCTCAATCCACCCAAGCTGCCTCCACTTGAAGTCACGTCGAAACCCGTAGCAGTAAAGAACATCTGGGGATTGACCAGCGGCCAGGAATCGCGCGCCGGGACGCTTTCGCTGGTGATCCATGTGACTGTTATCTCCCTGTTGCTGTTCCTTGGCACCAACCAGACGGTGCAGCAGAAGGTGAAGGAGACGGTCACGCTGATTGCTCCGGACCTGGCTCCTTACGTTCCGAAGAATGAGCCGAAGAAGCAGGCGATGGGGGGCGGCGGAGGCGGCGGGGACCGGTCCGTGACTCCGCCGGCAAAGGGCAAACTGCCGCGGGTGGCTCCGAAGCAGTTCACTCCTCCGATGCAGGTGGTACACAATGAGCAGCCGAAGCTGGTCATGGAACCGACGCTGGTGATCCAGCCGGACGCGGTGCTGCCTAAGGTAAACATGCCGAACTTTGGGGATCCGCTGGCGCGGATTGGTCCTCCGTCGAACGGTCCTGGTTCGGGCGCGGGGATCGGCTCGGGATCGGGCGGCGGCGTAGGGTCGGGCCGCGGAGCGGGATTTGGTCCTGGCGAAGGCGGCGGCGTAGGCGGCGGGGTGTACCGAATCGGCGGGGGCGTTTCGGCTCCGACGCTGGTTTTCAAGGTAGAGCCGGAGTACTCGGAGGAGGCGCGGAAGGCCAAGTTCCAGGGTACGGTGGTTCTCTATGTGGTGGTGGACGAGAAGGGGCAGCCGCGGGATTTGCGGGTGCTGCGTCCACTGGGGTTGGGGCTGGATGAGAAGGCCATCGAGGCAGTGACGAAGTGGCGTTTCCGCCCGGGTTACAAGGACGGGAAGGCGGTCCCCGTAGCCGCGACGATCGAAGTCAATTTCCGGCTGCTGTAACTGCGAGCCGGTCCACTCCAGGGAAGACAGAAGCAGCTTTTTCCGCGAAGATTTTGTCGGCGGTGATCAGCCGGGACGAGGTGCGCCGGGCGACTGCGAGATAGAGGCAATCGGCGATGTGGTGGTTGAGCTGAAGCGAGAGGTTGGCGGCTTCGCGAAGGTCTTCGAGGTTGGCGCTGAGTTGCAGGACTCCCTGCTTGAGGGCCTCGATCCACAATTGAATGGTTTCCTTTGCGTCGGCGGCGCTGATTTCGCCGCGGCGGTGACGTTTGGTGAGGGCGCTTGCCACCTCGATCCGGATGAGATCGGGGGCGAGCAGAGCCTCTCGGCCCCGCAGTAGTTCGATGGCCTGCGATGCGCCGTCCTCCGGGAGGAACCATTTGACGGCCACCGAGGCATCGACCACAATCACCAGCGCTCCTCGCGATCCTCGCGGATGATTTCCGTGCTGTCGCTGAGGGTGCCGTAGCGGGTTTTCAATTGGCTGTTCCAGGCTTCTGCTTTGGCAGCGAAGTCTCTTTGTGGCTTGAGGGCCGATTCGGTCAATAAGTTTCTCAACTCTTCTTCCAAGCTAATACCCTCCTGTTCCGCTTTCGATTTATGGGCATCGATCACCCAATCGGGGAGTTTGCGAATTTTGACGGCTTCAACGGCCATGGTGATAGTGTAAGGGGGGGAGGGGTGAGATGTCAATGCCCCCGTGGGGTCATTTTCATTTTTTTGTTTTTTGGATTTCCTCGATGAGCGCAGGCACAACCTCGAAGAGATCGCCTATCACGCCGATGTCCGCCACTTCAAATATGGGTGCGTTGGCGTCTTTGTTGATGGCGACGATGGTTTTTGCGCCTTTCATGCCGACCAGGTGCTGGATGGCTCCGCTGATGCCGACTGCGAGGTAGAGTTTAGGGGCCACGGTTTGGCCGGAACTGCCCACCTGGCGCTCCATGGGGAGCCAGCCGTTATCGCAGATCGGGCGGGAAGCGGCGAGTTCGGCCCCGAGAGCCTTGGCGAGGTCCTCGACAAGAGCGATATTTTCCTTCTCTTTGATTCCGCGGCCGACGGAGACGATCAATTCGGCGGCGGTCAAATCGACGGCACGGGCGGATTCGCGGAAGGGAGGCTGAGGCTTGCTGCGGATTTGCGATGGTTCGAGCGCCAGGGGGAGAGATTCCAGGGTGGCGGTACCGGGCTCGATCTTTTCGGCGCGGTAGGCTCCGGCTTGAACCGACGCGAAGTGCGGACCGGCTCCGGACAGGGCGACGTCGCCGTTGAGCCTGCCTTGAAACAGCAGGCGCACGAGGATGAGATGGCGATTCTCGATGCGGCAGTGAATGACGTCAGAGACGAGAACGCGATCAAATCGTGTTGCCACCTTGGGGGCAAAATCGCGAACCTGGTAGGTATGGGGGAAGAGAACCAAGTCCGGTGCGGCGGCGCGCACGAGCGCTTCCACGGCGGCGGAGAATCCGTCCGGGGTGTAATCGCCGAGAAGGGGGTGGTCCACGGCGTACACCTTGTCGAGCTTTTGCCGGCACAGCTCCTGCGCGAGGGCATCGACACCGCTGCCAACGACGGCGGCCGAGCAACCGGTCCCCATCGCCGCGGCAATCTCCTGACCGGCCGCCAGGGTCTCGAAGGACATGCGGTTCCAGGCGCCGCCGCGCTGCTCCAAAACAACCAGAACGCCGCTCATAGCACTCGTACCTCAAATTTCAGTTTCTCGGCCAGTTTCGCCGCAACTTCCCTGGCCGGGCCTTCGAGGATCTGGGTCTGCTTGGATTTCTGCGGCAGGTAGATCCGATCGAGGGAAGCCGAAGGCGCGGGTGCGCCGCCGGGTCCGGAGGCAGTGAGCCGTTTGATTTCCTTGGACTTCGCTTTCTTGATTCCCATCAGCGTGGCGTAGCGCAGTTTGTTGATTCCGGACTGGATGGTGAGAACCGCCGGCAGGGGCATTTCGATGAACTGGAACCAGCCATCTTCGAGTTCGCGCTTGACTTTGATGCCGGCCGCCACCGCTTCCACCTGCATGATGATGGTGGAATGACAGCAGCCGAGCAATTCGGCCATGACAACGCCGGTCTGCCCATTGCCCAAGTCGTCGGATTGCAGGCCGGTGAGGATCAAGTCAGGCTTTTCGTGTTCGGCCGCTTTCGCGAGGAGGCGGGCGACGCCGAGGGTATCGAGCGAGTTGAGATTCTCCTCTTCGATATGAATGGCGCGATCGGCGCCCTTGGCCAGGGCCTCGCGAATCGTTTGGGCGGCACGGGCGGGGCCGAGGCACAGGACAACCACCTCGCCGCCGTGTTTTTCCTTGAGTTGGAGCCCTTCCTCGAGCGCGTAGGCATCCGGCTCGTTGATCTCGAAGGAGAGATCGGCATCCTGGATCCACTTTCCCGCCGAATCCACCTTGAGACTGGAATCGCGGGAAGGAACCTGTTTGATGGCCACAATAATTTTCATGAAAACTCCGCAGGCCTCGCGGCACGAAGACCGCCATGGGCGGGGATTATTCCGTGCAGCGTTTGAAAATGAGACAGCCATTCGTACCCCCGAACCCAAAGGAGTTGCTGAGGGCGTAATCGATCTTCATGGGCCGGGCCTGGTTGGGGATGTAGTCCAGGTCGCAGCCTTCGTCGGGTTGTTCGAGATTGATGGTCGGGGGAGCAATCTGGTCGCGAATGGAGAGGACAGTGATGCCGGCCTCGAGGCCGCCCGCGCCGCCGAGCAGGTGCCCGGTCATCGACTTGGTGGAGCTGACCGCCAACTTGTAGGCGTGTTCGCCGAAGGTGCGTTTGATGGCGGTGGTTTCGATCTTGTCGCCGACTTCGGTGGACGTACCGTGGGCATTGATGTAGTCGATTTGCGAAGGATCGAGGCCGGCATCGCGCAAGGCATTCCGCATGACGCGATAGGCTCCTTCGCCGTCCTCGGACGGGGACGTGATGTGGTAGGCATCGGCGCTCATGCCATAGCCGACGATTTCGGCCAGGATGGGCGCTCCGCGGCGTTTGGCGCGTTCGAGTTCCTCGAGGATGACGATGCCTGCGCCTTCACCCACGACAAAGCCGTCGCGCCCTTTGTCCCAGGGCCGCGAGGCTTTTTCCGGCTCGTCGTTGCGAGTGGACAACGCGCGCATGGCAGCGAATCCGCCGACACCCATGGGGGTGACACAAGCTTCGGCTCCGCCGCAGATCATCACTTCGGCGTCGCCGCGCTGAATGATCTTGAAGGAGTCGCCGATGGCGTGCGCGCTGGTGGTGCAGGCTGTGGCCGTGGCCGAGTTGGGGCCTTTCGCTCCGGTTCGGATGGAAACGTAGCCGGAGGCGAGGTTGATGATGGTGGCGGGAATGAAGAAAGGCGAGATCCGTCCCGGACCGCGCTCGAGGAGGGTGCGGTGTTCGCGTTCGATGACCTCGAATCCGCCGATGCCGCTGCCGATGTAGACGCCCACCATTTCGGCGTCTTCGGGGGTGATCTTCAGCGAGGATCCGGCCAGGGCGTATTCGGAGGCGGCAATGCCTACCTGAATGAAGCGCCCCATTTTCTTTACTTCTTTTTTGTCGATCCAGCGGAGCGGATCAAAATCCTTCACCTCACCGGCAATCTGGCAGGTGAAGGCGGAAGGATCGAACTGAGTAATGCGCCGGATGCCGCTGCGGCCCTGCCGCAAGGCGTCCCAGTTCTCTTCAGTACCAATACCCAGCGCCGACACGAGACCGACACCAGTGACTACAACTCTGCGAGACAAGTATGATTCTTCCGTGTGTGGATTGGGTTGTTGTCTATTTCACTTCTTGGACTTGCCTTCGATATAGTCGACCGCATCCTTGACAGTGCTGATCTTCTCCGCGTCTTCGTCAGGGATATCGATATTGAAGGCTTCCTCGAAAGCCATCACCAGTTCAACGATGTCCAGCGAGTCAGCGCCGAGGTCATCGACAAACGAGGCCGTGCTATCGACCTGCGATTCATCCACGCCCAACTGTTCGA
>JADLBD010000141.1 GCA_020847975.1 Bryobacterales bacterium
GCCCACGGCTTCGCCACCAGGCAAAACCCGTGCCCCGCGTCGCCGAACTGCTTTTGCAACAGCGCCCTCGTGTCGCTTGTGATCAGATCCGCCGTCGTCGGCGAATCCCCGTAGTGCAGAATCCGGACTACGCCCCCCTGCTTCTTCCCTTCCGCCGCGAGCAGCGCCTGGTAAAAGGAATCGAGCGTATGGTTTGGATCGAGAATCGGATACCGCGTCTGCTTGTAAGGGTTCGTCTCCGGCCGCAGCCGCTGCCGCTCCTCTGTCTCCGGATCCGCCGTCGGCCGCCGGTCCACAAAATCGAGCACCGCCGGAATCGTACGCCAGTCCATCACCTTGTAGTCGTGCAGCACCGGCACAACGTCGGTCAGCCCCATGAGCGCGCCGAAAGCCAGAATCGTCAGCGTTGTCTTTGAAGGCAGCCGGATCATAGTCTAAAACCTGGTGTAGATGAACGGCGCTGCTCCGGTCGCCGCCACGTAATGAATGGCCAGCAGCAACAGCGCCATCGCCGCTGCCTGCACGTAGAAAGGCGACCGCACAAAGACCCCGCTAAAGCCCTTATACCAGCCCGCCGGCGTGTAATGAGCCGCCAGCGCAATCCCCATCACGATCGCGATCGGAGCCGAGATGTTTGCAAACGAAACACTCATCGACCCGATGCGAGCCAGCACGGCCCATGCGTTCTCCAAGCTGGACGCCCGGAAAAACACCCACGCGAAACAGACGAACTGCGCGGTCCAGAAAATCCTTAGCCCCTTGGCCCACCAGGCCTGGTTCGGCTGCGGATTGCCCCGCCACACCTGCCATGCCCGAGTCGCGCCCAGCCCCACGCCATGCAGCAGCCCCCATATGACAAAGGTCCAACTGGGACCATGCCACAATCCGCCGATCACCATCGTGATCACCAGGTTCATGTACGTGATGATCTTCCACTTCGAACGCAGCCCCGGCAGCGAAAAGTACAAATAGTCCCGCAGCCAGTTCGACAGCGTGATGTGCCACCGCCGCCAGAAATCCGGCACGCTCTCCGCCGCATATGGCATCTTGAAGTTCCCCGGCAGTTTGATCCCCAGCAGCAGCGCCGATCCCATCGCGATATCCGTGTACCCGGAAAAGTCGTAATACAGTTGCAGCGCGTAGGCGTACACCGCGATCAGCACTTCCATCCCCGTGTACAGGTTCGGAAAATCGAACACCCGGTTCACCAGGTTCGCCCCCAGGTAATCGGCAATCAGGAGCTTTTTCATCAGCCCCAAGCCGATCAGGAACACCGCCCGCCCCCCATCCTCGCCGCTCAACTGCCTGTCTTTCCTCTCCAACTGAGGCAGCAGCACGGCCACGCGTGTGATCGGCCCGGCCAGCGTAGTCGGAAAGAAACTCACCGCCGACAAATACGCCAGGTAGCTCGACGTCGCCTTGGCGTCATTCCGGTACAGGTCCAGCGTATATGTCAACGCCTGGAAACAATAAAAAGAGATGCCCAGCGGGAAGTTCCAATGCCATTCCGGCTTCGGCTGCCCCGTCCACGCCGACCAGTTCTCCAGAAAAAACGGCATGTACTTGAGCGTCGCCAGTAACCCCACGTTCCACACCACGCTCATTCCCACCAGCCCACGCCGTACCCATTTCTTCTTCTCTCTCCCCAACCCCAACCCAATCGCGAAATCCACCGTCGAAGCCGCCGGAATCAGGAAGAGATAGAAAATATCCCACTTGGCGTAGAAGAAGTAGTTGCCGAACAGGATCGCCGCCAGCGCCAGCGCGCGGCTGCGGGCCACCACCCAATACAGGAAGAAAATGGCGACAAGAAAAATGAAGTATGCCGAGGACGACAGCAACATGTGCCAGAATACAGTCTACCGGAGTCCCTCCCCAGCCTACCCGGTCTTTTCCTTAATGCTCCTTAATGCGTTCTCTCGGCAAGAAACTTCCGTTGCGGCCCCCGCAGGAACTTCGCGTCGAAGCACCCCGTACGTTGCAACTCCTCGAACTTCCCCAGTACCGCGGCTTGCCGGAACGTGACATGCCGCCGCATCGCCTCATCCGCCTCGATCGGGTCGCCGCTCGTGAGCGCCTTCACCAGTTCCCGGTGCCACATCGCCGGCAGCGTCTCCAAATCCGCCGTCACGTTGAACAGCCAGTTGTAGATCAACACCCGGCTCCGCTCGATGGCGTCCACCAGCGCCGCACAGTTGCTGCATTCGGCGATTCGCGTATGCAGCCGCAGGTGTGCGCGCTCGAATTCGTAGCTCGCCGCCGGCTTGTATGCCTCCTCCACGCGCGCCGCCGCCAGCGACAACCGGTCCACCAGTTCCGCCGTGCTCCGCAGTTCCGCCTTCTGATCCTTCGTAGCCAGTGCTACGAACAGCCGCGCCGACTGCGACTCGAGCGCCTCGCGCACAATGTAGTGCCCGCGGATGTCTTCCACGGTCGGAATCCGCACCCGTGTTCCCGCCCGTGGTTTCGACTCCACCAATCCCTCCGCTTCCAGCCGCTGCAATGCTTCCGAAACCGGGATCAGACTCATTCCTAATTCTTCCGCCAGCCGCCGCCTCGATAATGGTTCTCCGAGGGCATAGTCGCCCACCAGAATTTTGTTGCGTACCCGGTCGTACGCCTGCAAACTCAGCGTCGCCGGTGCTCTTTTTCTCCGCATAATACACGCTCACCCCGTATCCAATCCAGGGGATCTTCGTCAATGTTCCCTGGAATCATTGATATTCGGCCACTGCGATTGAGTCGCGATGCCGCCCGGCCAGTCCCCGAAAACGAGCCGTTCTCAATTTGGTTGTGACAAGCATATCTTCGTGCTGGTAGGATTGCAACACGAAATTACATGTCAGTTCTTCGGCTCCTGTTCACCCTTTCGCTCGCCCTCCCCGCCTGCTGCTCCGATTGGCGCAATATCCGCCTCGGCTCCGTCATCCCCGATGAGTCCTACGCGGATCAGCCCTACGTTGTTCTGACGAACGACGGCAATTGGCTCTGTGTCCTTACCACCGGCAAAGGCGTCGAAGGACAGCCGGGCCAGCACATTGTTTCCATGATATCGAAAGACAAGGGCCGCACCTGGTCGCCCTCCGTCGACATCGAACCCGCCGCCGGCCCCGAGGCTTCCTGGGTGATGCCCCTCAAAGTCCCCTCCGGACGCGTCTACGTCTTCTACACCTACAACAAAGACAACTTGCGCCAAGTCACCGGCAACAACCCCCGCATCGCCCGCCGCGTCGACACCCTGGGCGTCTACGCCTTCAAATACTCCGATGATAACGGCCGCACCTGGTCGCCCCGCCGCTACGAGATCCCCATGCGCCGGATGCGTATCGACCGTGAAAATTACTACCACGGCGAGGTCATGTTCTTCTGGGGCGTCGGCAAGCCCATCATCACCTCTCGCAACTACGCCATCTTCGGATTCGCCAAGGTTGGTCGCTGGGGCGACCCCGGCGCCATGATCGAATCCCAGGGCTGCTTCCTCCGCAGCGACAACATCCTCACCGAACGTGATCCGGAAAAAATCCGCTTTACCCTCCTCCCTGACGGCGATCAGGGTCTCCGCGCCCCCCACGGCCCCGTCTCGGATGAAGCCAACCTCGCGGAATTGAGCGACGGCACACTCTACGCCACCTACCGCACCATCGACGGCTACAATTGCCAGGCGTATTCACACGACGGCGGCCATCACTGGACCGGTCCCGAATACGCCACCTACTCCCCCGGCGGCCGCCGCATCAAACATCCCCGCGCGGCCAACTTCGTCCGCAAATTCTCCAACGGCAAGTTCCTCCTCTGGTTCCACAATCAGGGTGGCGACGCCGCCATCACCCCCGAATGGACCTCCGGAGCCTACTACCGCAACCGCAACCCCGGCTGGATCCTCGGCGGCGTCGAACGCAACGGCAAAATCTACTGGTCCCAGCCCGAAATCCTTCTTTACGATGAAGACCCCAACATCCGCATCAGCTACCCCGACTTCATCGAGGACCACGGCCGATTCTTCATCACCGAAACCCAGAAGGAAGTCGCCCGCACCCACGAAATCGACAAATCGTTACTCGACGCCGTCTGGAACACTTCCACCCGCAGCGTCACCCGCGCCGGACTCGCCTTCGAAGCCGCCCCAGGCGCCAACCCCAAAATGCCTGTCCTCGCCGGCAGCTTCTCCATCGACTTCTGGATGAACCTCAAAGAACTCACCGCCGGCCAGATCCTCTTCGACTCCCGCGACGCCCAAGGCAAAGGCATCCTCGTCACCACGGCGGACCGCTTCAATCTTCGCATCACCCTCAACGACGGCAAGGAACAAGCCTCCTGGGATTCCGATTACGGCACACAGGAAGGCACTCTCCGCACAGGAGCCTGGCAGCACATCGCCATCATTGTCGATGGCGGCCCCCGCATCATTTCTTACGTCATCGATGGCCAGTTCAATGACGGAGGCCCTGTGCGCCAGTTCGGATGGGGCCGTTTCCCCGCCACCCTCGGCGACTTCAATGGAGCCGCCAGCGCCCAAATCGCGCCCAGGATTACCGGAGAACTTCGCAGCCTCCGCTTCTACACGCGCTATCTCCTCACTGCCGAAGCCGTGGGTAACTATCAGGCCGGCTTACCACGCATGACGGCGTCCCGCATCTCCCATCCCGCAGGCACCAAAACCGTCGAGCCGTAATCGAGCACCAGCGCCGGCCCCTTCACCGCCTGCGGCAATTCCGCGCGCCGCCACACAGCGATCTTCCGCCACCCTCCATCCACGAACACCCGCCTCACTTCAGGCTTCCCCTCCGCGCGCTTCACCCGCCGTGGCACAGGCTTCGCAACCTCCCTGACAGCCCGCACCCGGATCGTCACCACCTCAATCGCCCGTCCCACATCCGAATATCCGTACACTTTTGCGTGCTCCTTGTGGAAGGCTGCCGCCGTATTCTCCCCCGTCCACGGAATCGTCAACTCGTAACTCTGACCCGCGTACCGCACATCCCCGAATCGCTCGATCCGCGCCCCTGTATTCTCCTTCATCGCCCGCCCCTCCAAGTGCCGGAAGCGCTCCTCTAAGTCCGCCTGCCCCAGCACCCCCGCCGCGTAATCGCGCACGTGCGGAGCAAGCAGCATCCCCAATGCCGAAAGCACGCCCGCCGGTTCCGGAGCCAGCACCACCCGAATCCCCAACTCCCGTGCAATCTCGCAGGCGTGCAGCCCGCCGCATCCGCCAAACGCCACCAGCGCAAACTCCCGCGGATCGTATCCCCGCTCGATCGACACCGCCCGGATCGCCCGCTCCATGTTCGCGTTCGCCACCCGTAGAATCCCCTCCGCCGCCCTCGTACGGTCCATCCCCAACTGCGCAGCCAACCGGTCCACCGCCGCCTCCGCCCGCGCCGCATCAAGATGCATGCGCCCGCCCAGAAATTGATCCGCCCCGATCCGCCCTAACACCACATGCGCATCCGTCACCGTCGGCAATTCCCCCACCCCGTAGCACGCCGGACCCGGATCCGCCCCAGCGCTCTCCGGCCCCACGCGCAGCAACCCGCCTTCATCCACCCGCGCAATCGATCCGCCGCCCGCCCCCACCGTGTGGATATCGAGCATGGGCACGCGGATCGGCACCCCATCCACCACCGCCTCCACCGTCTCCCGCGGAGCCCCATCTGTCAGGCTCACGTCCGTCGACGTCCCGCCCATGTCGAACCCCATCGCCTTCCGGAATCCCGCCCGCCGCGCCACATCGAACGCGCCCACCACGCCGCCTGCCGGACCCGACAGCACCGTCCGCACCGCTTGCCGACGCGCCTCGGCCGCCGTCAGCAGCCCCCCGTTCGATTGCAGAATCGAAATCGGATACGGCGATCCCTTTTCGAGCGCTCCCAGATACCGGTCCATCAGCGGTCCCACATACGCGTTCACCATCACCGTCGATCCGCGCTCGTACTCCCGAAACTCCGGACACACCTCGCTCGACACGCTCACGTACCCCAACCCCTCCAAAGCTTCCGCCGCCGCTGCTTCATTCTCCGGACACTGATACGCGTGCAGAAAACAAATCGCCACGGATTCCACCTTCGCCGCCCGTAGTCTCGACCGCAGCCGCTTCCACTCCCCAGACCCCGGCCGCCGCGCCACCGTCCCATCCGCATACACCCGCTCCTCGACGCCAAAGCACAACTCCCGCGGCGCCAAGAACCGCTTCGCCGGCGGCGTCAGGTCATACAACGCAATCCGGTTCTGCCGCCCGATGTGCAGCAAGTCCTCAAACCCCGCAGTCGTTACAAACCCCGCCCGCGCCCCCTTTCGCTCGAGCAGCGCATTCGTCGCCACCGTCGACCCGTGGATCACCTCCACGCCTGCCGCCCCATCCGCCGCCTGCGCGATTCCTGCCAGTATCACCGCCGCCGGATCCGCCGCATTCGACCGCAGCTTGAACGTCTCCATCCGCCCATCCTCATGCAGCACCGCAAAATCGGTGAACGTCCCGCCCGCATCAATCCCAATTCGCATTCGGCCCCATTCTCCCATGTGTGGAGGCTGCCAATCCGCATTGGCCGCTCGATCATCCACGACAAAAGATCAGCCCCATGCGAAAGCGGCCCGGGAACTCGCCATCCCGACTTTTCAGCCGTAACCTGCCAGGCCGCCAAGCCGACCGATCCTGGTCCTCCGCGCGGCCGGCGTCTCAGCGCACTCCTACCTCAGTTGAACCACCCCGCACCCCAAATCCGCATCCGCCTTCATACGGACAACATATATTCCCCAGGCCACAACCGCCCGGCATCTTACAATAAAGAAGCAGGATCACCCCACCACCCGCCCATAGACGATGATCGAGCTCCAGGACGTATCCAAGCAATTCGACGGGAAGCGCAAAGTTACCGCCCTTGACCAGGTCTCCCTCTCCATCGCCAAGGGAGAGATGGTTTCCCTGGTCGGCGCATCCGGCTCCGGCAAATCCACCATGCTCAACCTCATCGGCGGCCTTGATAAACCCTCCTCCGGCGAAATCATCGTCGATGGCGAGCGCCTCAGCCGCGTCTCCGACGATCAACTCACCCGTGTCCGCCGCGACAAAATCGGCTTCATCTTCCAGTTCTTCAACCTCCTGCCCACGCTCAGTTGCCTCGAAAACGTCGCCCTTCCGCTTCACCTCCGCGGCTGGAACCGGCGCCGCATCGAGGAACGCGCCCGCGAACTCCTTGACCTCGTCCAACTCGGCCACCGCCTCGAACATCTCCCCGAAGAACTCTCGGGCGGCGAACGCCAGCGCGTCGCCATCGCCCGCGCTCTCTCCGTCTATCCCCCCATCCTCCTCGCCGACGAGCCCACCGGAAACCTCGATTCACACACCGGAGCCGAAATTCTCCGCCTCATCCAGGACCTGCACCAGCGCCTCAACGCCACCATCCTCATCGTCACCCACGACATGGGCGTCGCCGAAAGCTGCCCGCGCACCATTCGCCTCAAGGACGGCAAAGTGGTCGAGGACATCCGCCGATGATGCTCCTCCGCCTCCTCTCATGGCCCTACGTCCGCAAACACAAACTCCGTACCATCCTCACCATTGCCGGCATCGCCCTCGGCGTCATCGTCTTCGTCGGCATGCGTACCGCCAATGACTCCGTCCTCTACGGCTTCCAGCAAACCGTAGACCGCCTCGCCGGCAAGACCCAACTCCAGATCTCGAGCGGAGAAACCGGCTTCCCCGAAGAAGTCCTCGAACGCGTGCAGGGTCTCCCGGAAGTCGAGGTCGCCGTCCCCGTGATCGAAGCTACCGTCAAAACCGGACTCCCCGGCCAAGGCAACATCCTCATCCTCGGTGTCGATATGACCGGCGACCGCAGCCTCCGCCAATACGAGTTCGAAGAAGGCGACGAATCCTTCATCGACGATCCGCTCGTCTTCCTCGCCCAACCCGATTCGCTCATGGTCACCAGCGAATTCGCCGCCCACAATCGCCTCACCACCGGAAGCAAAATCAGTTTCGACACCATGATCGGCCCCAAGCAGTTCACCATCCGCGGCATCATGAAATCCGGCGGTCTGGCGAGCGCTTTCGGCGGCAACCTCGCCATCATGGATATCTACGCCGCGCAGAAAGTCTTCGGACGCGGGCGCAGTTTTGACCGCATCGATCTCAAGCTGAAACCGGATGTTCCTCTCGCCCGCGGCGAGGCAGCCCTCGAAACACTCCTCGGCAGCGGCTATCAGGTGGAGCCCCCCTCCTCGCGCGGCAAACAGTTCGAATCCATCTCCCGGATCTTTTCCATCGGAGCCTCCCTCAACAGCGCCTTCGCCCTCTTAATCGGACTGTTCATCATCTACAACACCTTCGCCATCGCCGTCACCCAGCGCCGCTCGGAAATCGGCATCCTGCGCTCGCTCGGAGCCTCCCGCCGCCAGGTCCGCGGACTCTTTCTGCTCGAAAGCGCCATCCTCGGCCTCACCGGCAGCATCATCGGCATCGTCTTCGGCTTACTCATGGCGCGCGGCATGGCCGGATACGTCAGCAACCTGTTCGGCGAAATTTACGGCGTCGCGCAGCGCGTCGAAACCGTCGCCGCCGATCCGAAAATCATCGTTCTCGCCCTGGGAATCGGCGTCGTCACCAGTATGCTCGCCGCCTGGATTCCCGCGCGCGAAGCCTCGCAGGTAGACCCCGCGAAAGCCCTCCACAAAGGAGCCTACGAAAGCTTCACCGCCGAAGAAAGCCGCCTCCGCCTCATCGGAGCCGCCTGCTTCCTTGCCGCGGCCGCCGTTTGCCTCTTCCTGCGCGGTTCCGAAGGGCTTCGTCTCTACGCCGGATACCTCTCCGTCGTCCTCGCCGCTATTCTCCTTGCGCCCGCCATGGTGCGCTGGCTCGTCGTCGCCCTCCGTCCTCTCCTGCGCTCCCTGCTCCCCGTCGAAGGAGCCCTTGCCGCCGACAGCCTCATCCAATCCCCCCGCCGCACGTCCGCCACCGTCGTCGCCGTCATGCTCTCCATCTCCCTCGTCGTCGGCCTCGGCGGCGTCTCCAACGCAAGCTACCAATCCCTCATGGGCTGGATGAATAATGTCCTCAACCCCGACCTCTTCGTCGGCGCCTCCGAGCAGATCTCCGACCGCAGTTTCCGCTTCCCTGCCTCGATCGGCGACGAACTGCGCCGCATGGACTTCATCGACGAAGTCCAGCTGGTCCGCACCGCCCGCGTCATGTTTCGCGGCACTCCGGTCATGGTCGTCGCCGTCACCATCGACAGCCTCGCCCGCCGCGTCCATCCGCAGGTCGTCGCCGGCGATCCATCTCGCATGTACCGGGAAGTGGCCGCCGGACGCGGCGTCCTCTTCGCCGACAATCTCGCCCTCCTCAAGGGCGTCAAACTCGGCGATACCGTCGAGATCCCTTCACCCGCCGGCGTTTTGAAACTCCCCGTCGTGGGCATCACCATCGACTACTCCGACCAGCAGGGAGCCATCCTCATGGACCGCTCCGTCTTCGTCCGCAACTGGAAGGACGACACTGTCAACCTCTTCCGCGTCTACCTCAGGAAGGGCACAACCGCCGGAGAAGGCAAACGCCGCATCCTCGCGCAACTCGCCGCGCAGAATCGCCTCTTCGTCCTCACCAATGACCAGGTCCGCCGTTTCATCCTCCGCGTCACCGATCAGTGGTTCTCCCTCACCTACATGCAGATCTTCGTCGCCGTCCTCGTCGCCATCCTCGGCATTGTCAATAGCCTCACCGTCTCCATCACTGACCGCCGCCGCGAACTCGGCGTCCTCCAGGCCGTCGGCGGCCTGCGCCGCCAGGTCCGCCAGGCCGTATGGATGGAGGCTATGGGCATCGCGCTCGTCAGCGTCCTGCTCGGACTCGCCCTGGGAGCCGTCATTCTCTTCTACTACCTCGGCATCATTCGCGAGGAGATCGCCGGCGTGCGCCTCGAATACGAATACCCCGTCCGCATCGCCCTCTCGCTCATCCCCACCATGATCGCCGTCGCCTTCCTCTCCGCTCTCGGCCCCGCCGAATCCGCCGTCCGTTCCTCGCTCGTGGAGGCTCTCGAGTATGAATAGACTTCTTGCCGTGCTCGCCGCATCCGCCGCCCTCGCCTGCGCCCAGGACGCCCGCCAGATCATGCAGGAAGTTCAGGATCGCGCCAAAGCCAATTCGCAGCGCTATGAGGGTACCCTGAAAGTAATCGACAGCAAAAACAAAATCAGCGAAAAACGTTGGAGCTACGACCGCATCGGCTCAGCCGGCAAGAGCAAAGTAGTCATCCGCTTCTCCGCTCCCGCCGAAGTGAAAGGCGTCGCTCTCCTTGTCGTCAACCATCCCGAACGTTCCTCCGACCAGTGGATGTGGACTCCGGCTCTCCAGCGCGACCGCCGCATCGCTTTCCAGGACCGCTCCACGCGCTTCTTCGGAACCGACTTCAGCTTCGAAGACCTCGAAGAGCGTGACGCCAATCAATACGACTACAAAATCCTCGGTGAGGAAACCGTAAACGGCGTCCTCTGCTGGAAGCTCGAATCGCGTCCGAAGAAATCGAAGTCTTCGCAATACACACACGCCCACATCTGGGTCGACAAGGCGCGCTACGTCTTCGAAAAAATCGAAAGCTTCCACGACCAAAAGCTCATCCGCCGCCTCATCTACAGCGACTACCGGAAAGTGCAGAACATCTGGACCCCGCTCACCATGGAGATCGAAGAAATGGGCCGGAAAAGCAAAACCATCCTCAAAACCGAAAAGCTCGAATACAACGTCCCCATGAAGGATGAGCAGTTCACCTTGCAGGCCCTGCGCCGCGAATCATGAAGTGGACCGCACTCCTCCTCCCGCTGCCGCTGCTCGCCCAGAATTTCTCCCAGCGCGGCTATCTCGAGACCCGCGGTCTGCTCTTCCCGCAAACCGTCGAAGGGGACAGTTCCCACGCGATCGGCGATGCCCTATTCCGCTGGGAAGGCTCCTACAAGCTTGGCGATGCCTGGAAACTCAACGGCTCCATCGACGCCCGCGCCGATACCCACCGCCAGGTCGAGCGCAGCGCCCGCCTCGACTGGCAGGACCGCTCCCTCCTCCGCCCCGCGCTCTCCCTCCGCCGCTTCAGCGCCACCTACCACAAGGGGAAACTCACCGCCGAATTCGGCAAGCAATTCATCCGCTGGGGCAAGGCGGACATCCTCAACCCCACGGACCGCTTCGCTCCCAAGGATTTCCTCGAAGTCGTCAATTACGACTTCCTCGGCGTCCTCGCCGCCCGCGCCACCTATGAATCCGGCGAGAACACCTTCGACCTCGTCTACACCCCTCGCATGACCCCCAGCCGCAGCCCCCTCCCCAATCAGCGCTGGTCTCCACCCGTCGATGCGCCCGGTCTCCAGATAATGGATAAAGGTGTCCGCTATCCCGGAGCCGGCCAGTTCGGAGCCCGCTGGAACTTCCTTGGCCCCGGCTTCGAACTCTCCACCTGTTTCTTCGAAGGCTTCAATTACCTGCCATCGCTCGATGTCGCCTTCACCACCCCCGCCCAGGCCGCCATCACCCGTTTCTTCCCGCGCCTCCGCCTCTACGGAGCCGATGCCGCGGTCCCCTTGCGCTGGTTCACCGTCAAAGGCGAAGCCGCTTACTTCACTTCCACAGACAGGAGAACCGATGAGTTCCTGCTGTATGTTCTCCAACTCGAACGCCAGCAGGGCGAGTGGTCCTTCGTTGGAGGCTACGCCGGCGAGTACGTCACCGCCGCCCGCAACCCCTATTTCTTCGCCCCGGACCGCGGCATCGCCCGCACCTTCCTCGGCCGCATCGGCTACACCATCGACACCAACCGCGGCGTCGCCATCGAAACCGCCGTCCGCCAGAACGGCCAGGGAGCCTACGTCAAGTCCGAATACTCCCAGGCATTCGGCCTGCACTGGCGCGCCACCGCCGGCTTCATCCTTCTCCGCGGCAGCCGCTCCGATTTTCTCGGCCAGTACAGCCGCAACTCCCACGCCCTTCTTGCGCTACGCTACAGCTTCTGATGCTGAAACTCTTCGCTCTCTTTCTCGTCCCGGCGTGTTTCGCCGGCTCCCTGCAACTCGCCCCGCTGGAACGCGAGTTTCAGGCCCTCACCGCCGGCTTCGACGGCCGCGTCGGCGTCTGCGCCCAGGATGCGAAAGGCCACGCCTGCATCAACGCCGGCCGCCCCTTCTCGCTCCAAAGTGTGATGAAACTTCTCGCGGCCATCGCCGCCATGGACGCAGTCGACCACCACCAATTTCGCCTCGAGGAATCGGTCCTCGTGCGCCGCCAGGATCTCAGCCTCTTCCATCAACCGCTCGCGGATCTCGTTACGGACCAGGGCTACCGCACCACGAACGCGGATCTCATCCGCCGCGCCGTCATCGATAGCGACAGCGCCGCCGCCGACATCCTGGTCTCCAAGCTCGGAGGCCCCCGCGCCGTCCAGGCCTGTCTCACCCGCCTCGGCATCAGCGGCATCCGCATTGACCGCGACGAACGCCACCTCCAGACGGAAATCGCCGGACTGGAATGGAAGCCGGAATTCGTCGACGCCGTCGTCCTCAAACGCGCCATTGACGCTGTCCCAACCGCCCGCAGAGACAAAGCCTACCGCGCCTACCAGACCGGCGTCCGTGACACCTCTACTCCCGACGGAATGACCGCCATGCTCCTCCGCCTCGCCACCGGCAAACTCCTCTCCGGCGCATCCACAAAGCACCTGGTGCACGTCATGGAGCAGACAGCCACCGGCGAGGACCGCCTCAAAGCCGGCCTCGCCCCAGGCTGGAAAATCGGGCACAAAACCGGCACCAGCGGTTCCTGGAAAGGAGTCACTGCCGCCACCAACGACGTCGGTATCCTCACCGCCCCCGATGGCGGCGCCGTCTCCATCGCGGTCTTCGTCGCCGATACCAAGGCCTCGCCCGCCGGTCGCGCAGCCCTCATGTCGAAACTTGCCGCCGCCGCCATCAGGCACTACGGCACGCAATAGGCGGCCCGGTGTGCCATACTGACCGGGGCATAGACACCACATGGTCCGCCGAATTCACATTAGAAACTATAAGTTGCTGCTCGATGTAGAGGTGGTGCTCAAGCCTCTTTCTCTTCTGTTTGGCCCAAACGCTTCCGGCAAGAGTAATTTCATTGACGCGCTGCAACTCCTTTCCCGTGTGGCCACCAGCCGGACCCTCAAGGAGGCATTCGAGCCTCCTTATCGCGGTAAGCCGATGGAATCTTTTTGGTTTGGCGATTCTGGGATGGAGGGTCTCCTGGAAAAGGACACCGCCTCCTTTTCCCTCGAGGTGGACATCGAATTATCTCCGTTGGTCGTGGATTCGGTGAACAAAGAGATACGTGAGATGAAGCGTGGCCAGTCCTCCGGCGGGAAGGCCAATGGGGAAGAAAAGCAGACTCCCTACATCCGGCACAAACTTCTCCGATATCGTGTCGAGATCGCAGTCGCTCCCAAATCCGGACTGCTTCAGGTGGCTGATGAACATCTTGTAGCTCTTGGAAAAGATAACGAGCCAAAGTCGAAGCCCCAACCATTCCTGGAGAGGGTTCAACAACGAATTCACCTGCGAATGGAAGGCCAGTCTCACCCCACATACTTCGATCGCTATCTCGACCACACCATCGCCTCCAGACCCCACTACCCGCCCCACTTTCCACATCTGACGGCTCTAAAAAGAGAACTCGAGAGTTGGTTCTTCTATTATTTCGAGCCGCGGGAACGCATGCGTACTCCAACGAGTGTCAAGGAAGTGAGACACATAGGGCTCATGGGAGAAGAGTTGGCATCATTTCTTCATACACTTCGGAATCTCGATCCCCCGCAGTTCAGGGCAATCGAAAAAGCCATTCATCAGATCATTCCCTCCATTACAGGCGTTCGCACCGAAGTGAACAAACTCGGAGAAGTCGAACTGAGTGTCATGGAGCGCAACATCTCCATGCCTGCGCGGGTCATCTCCGAAGGAACCCTTCGTGTTCCGGGTCTGCTTGCACTCGTTGGAGTGAAGCAATCACCTGCGCTAATTGGATTTGAGGAGCCGGAAAATGGAGTTCACCCCAGGCGCATTCGGGAGATCGCGAAACTCTTGATGAATCGGGCGGAGACGGCAACACCCAGCTTGTTGTAACCACGCACTCCCCAATTCTTCTTCCCGACCTTCTTCCCGACGAGTCGCTCTTCGTATGCTATCGCAGAGACAACGCGACCTGTATCGAGGCGCTGTCATACTGGGGAGAATTGGCCCGTCGAGGCGCGATCGATAATGCATCCGAGGAAACCCATTCCGACAGGCTGCCCGTCTCCGCACGAATGATACGGGGAGACTTTGATGCGTAGCGTCCTCCTGTTCGGGGAAGACTCGTTCCATGAGGCCTTTGTTGGAGCGTTGGTATCCAGAGCCGCCGAGGACTCCCAGGTGAAAATCGCTGTCAGCGTGAGGAGTTCGAGAGGAGGCTTGCCCAAGCTTGTCTCCGAGTTGCATGAATTCTTTCGTGACTTGAATCGGGAGCGCACATTCATCCCTGATGCGATTGTCATTGCCGCTGATGCCAATTGTGAGGGCTACCAAACACGGAAACGATCAATCGACAAAGTAGCCTCGCTCGCTGCGATTGTTCCACCTGTCATCAGCGCTATTCCCGATCCCCATATCGAGAGATGGATGCTGGTGGATGAAAACGCCTTCGGCACCGTATTTGGCCGTGGCTGTACTCTACCTGCCATCAAATGCGCCAAAGATGAGTACAAGCGCCTGCTGAGGGATGAAATCGCCGGTCTGGCATCGATGCCCCTTTCGGTGGCCAGGAGTTCGCCGAGGAGATCGTTGATGCAATGAACCTCGTCAAGTGCGAAATCAAGGAACCGTCCCTGGGCAGGTTCCTCAAAGAAATGAAAGGAACTTTCCGAGGATGGCGCCCTACCCATCCCTCGCCACGTCGCCCATAACTCCCTTCACGACAGTAGTCGCCGCCCTTCCCCCAGCCGCGTCTGATTCAGTGTGAGGACATTCGATGATGCGACCAGCTAACCAGTTCCTGCTCGCCGGCGCCATCGTTCTTTTAGTGGCTTGCGGCCGCCATGCGCCGGCTCCCCCTACGACATCAACTCTACGGCAACCCACGGCCCGTGTCGTCCCCGTGAAACCTCCCGCCCCGGCGAAAACGACCTGCGTAACACCGCCGCCTTCCCTGCGTCCGGTCTACCAGGAACGCCTCGCCGATGCCGAGCAACTGCTCAAGGCAGACGCCATCGAGGCCCGGCAGGCCGCCGGCGCTGAGAAAGAGGTCGCCGCCGACCTTCAAGCCGCCCGCGCGCAATGGAAAGACGACCAGGCTGTGCTGCAGCAGGCCCGCGCGACGGCCTTCGACGCCAAGGAAAGGTTGGATCACGACACCATGATGGCCCGCCTCGGTGCTCTGGCGCCCATGCTCGTGGACCAATCCAGAACAGCCTACGCCCAAGCGCAAGCCGCCGTTCGCTCCGCCCAGTCCGCCGCCGGTGATGCTGCCGCCGAAGTCCAACTTCTCATGGGGCAGCGGCAGCAGCTTGACGCCCGCGCGGAGGCCGCACAGCAATCCCTTCAACACGCAGCCAGCGAACTACAGCGGGCGCGCCACGAACTGTCAGCCATGTAAGGAGTTAGGACATGCTCAAGACTTTCGTTTCCTTCTTTCTCATCTCCGCTTCTCTGGCAGCCATGCCCAACCTCATCGAGGAACGCCGCATCTCCCGGACAATCGATTCCCTCCCCGGATATGACGTCCTGGACACCATACTCTTCCGCGTCAACGGATCCCAGGTCATCCTCGACGGCGCTGTGGACTCACCCGTCTTGAAGACAGCGGCCCAACAACGAATCGCCCTGCTCCCGGGCGTACTGACCGTCATCAATCGCCTCAAGGTCGCCCCCATCGCCCCCAACGACAATGAGATCCAGCGCGACGCCCTCTTTGGCCTCTCCAAAGACGGCTTGGCCTCCGTTCACGTCGCTGTGGACCACGGCTTCGTCACCCTCACCGGCGCCGTGCCTGACCACGCCCTCAAACGGGAAGCTGCCAAGACCGTGAACCTCATTCCCGCCGTTGTGCTGGTATCGAACCACCTTCACGTCGCTCCAGCGCACAAATGGAGCTAGGCAGCTAGGCGAAAGCTAGGCGCATCGAAATGCCGGTAGCATCGGTGGCTGCCCTTCCGCGCAGTCAGGATGAAGCCGAATGACTTTAGCGCCGTACAGCCGGCGTGCCAACCGCCCTCATTCAAATAGCCGCGTCCTCCACCCTCCGCTTCCCCGCCGCCACCCCGCAATGCAATATCATGTCTGTCAATGACCGCATTAGTCTTGCTCCTTGCCATCGGCCCCATGCGTGCCGCTCCCGCTGTCGAATATCACATTCAACGCGCCGCATCTCCCATCACCATCGATGCCAAACTCGACGAACCCGCCTGGCGAGCCGCTGCCCCAACCAGCGATTTCGTCTTCAATTGGTACGCCTCCGGCGACAAGGAACCCACTGAAGCCAAACTCCTCTGGGACGACGATAATCTCTACGTCTCCTGGCGTTGTTCGGATCGCCATATCTCCGCCTTCGAGCGCAAACGCCACGGCCCCGTTTCCAAAGATGATTGCGTCGAAATCTTCCTCTCCCCCAACCCTGCCAAGGTCCGCAACTACTATACCTTCGAGATCAACGCCATCGGAACGATGCTCAACCGCTGCCGCACCGATTGGTGGACCGGTCCGCCCACCTGGGAACCCGAGGGCGTCGAATACCGCACCACCTTTCACGGCTTGGCCCGCAAGGATGAATCTGCCGGCGACAAAGAGTGGATCGTGGAACTCGCCATCCCGTTCTCTAATTTCTCCCGCGACGCCGCCCACACCCCTCCCCGCGATGGCGATGAATGGCGCCTCAACCTGACCCGCATCGGCGGCCAGACCAACCCCCAGGCCAGCACCTGGTCCCCCATCCCCCCGCCCTCGCGATCCTTCCACACCCCCGAGAACTTCGGCAAAGTCGTATTCCTCGCCCAGGCGCAGCGGCGCGGCGGCGCTCGCGGCTTTGTCCGCGAACCCGCCCCAAACCCTGAAGAGGCCGCCGCCGGCAAGGCCCTCTACAACGCCAACTGCACCATGTGCCACGGCCTCAACGGCGAGCAGGGCGATCGCGCTCCCGCCCTTGGAGCCCGCCGCAATTACCTGCGCCGCACCAGCGCCGATCTCTTCGACGCCGTCAAGAACGGCATCAAAGGCACACTCATGCCCGCCTCTCCCCTCCCCGACGCCGATGTCCACAAGATCGTCACGTATATCCGCAGCCTTCGCGCCACCGCCGCCGACGCCCCCGCTGAGGGCAACGCGGCCAACGGCGAAACCATCTTCAACGGCAAGGGCGGATGCACCCAATGCCACATGCTCGGCGGCCGCGGCGGTCTCCTCGGCCCCGACCTCACCGATATCGCCGCCGAGCGCAAACTCGCCGATCTTCAGGCTGCTCTCACCCACCCTAAATCCATCATCCCCCGCGGCTTCCGCCCTGTTCACCTCACCACTTTGGACGGCCGGCAGATTCGCGGCGTGGTCAAGAACGAGAACAACTTCTCTCTCCAAGTCCTCGGCATGGATGGCAAGCTGCACCTCCTGCTGCGCAGCGAATTGCAGCAACTTACCTACGAACCGGAGTCGCTGATGCCCTCCGACTTTGATAAAAAGCTCAGCAAGGATGAATTTCAGGATCTGTTGGCCTTCCTCAGCCGGCAGACACGGAGGCGGGCTCAATGAAGCGCGTGTTCTTTTTTCTCATCGCGGGCGTTCTCTCCGCGCAGGTCACCTACGATCAACTCCGTAAGGCGGCGCCCGATAACTGGTTTCACTACAACGGCCAGTATCATTCCCAGCGCCACAGCCTGCTCGATCAGGTCAACACGCGTAACGCCAAAAAGCTCGCCGCCCAATGGATCTATCACGTCCCGGAGGCGCGCCGCCTCGAAACCGTCCCCATCGTCGTCGATGGCGTAATGTATATCTCCCAGCCCAATGAGGTCTACGCCCTCGATGCCCGCACCGGCCGCGCAATCTGGCAATACCACCACCAACCCGCCCTCACCAAAGGGCCCAATCGCGGCGTCGCCGTCTATGGCAACAAAGTTTACGCCGGCACACCCGATGCCCACCTCGTTGCCCTCGATGCCCGCAACGGCAGTTTGCTCTGGTCCGCCAAGCTCGCTGAAGCGAGCGACGGTTACTGGTGCCCTGTCGCCCCCATGGCCATTAACGGAAAGATCATCATCGGCATCGCTCCCGGCGACCATGGACTCAACGGCTTCCTCGATGCCTACGACGCCGAAACCGGCGAACGCCTCTGGCGCTGGAACGCAATCCCCAAACCCGGCGAGCCCGGGAATGAAACCTGGGCCGGCGACTCCTGGAAAACCGGCGGCGGCGACACCTGGCTCACCGGCAGCTACGACCCCGAACTCAACCTCATCTACTGGGGCATCGGCAACCCCGCCCCGGATTTCGACGGCGACGTCCGCAAAGGCGACAATCTCTACACCGAAAGCATCGTCGCCCTCGACGCAAACACCGGAAAGATGAAATGGTACTTCCAGACCACCCCCTGGGACGTCCACGATTGGGACGCCGTCGAAATCCCCGTGCTGGTCGACGCGCCCTACCAGGGCCAGACGCGCAAGCTCCTTGTGCAGGCCAACCGCAACGGCTTCTACTATGTCCTCGACCGTACCAACGGCAAGTTCCTCCATGGCTCCCCGTTCGTGAAACTCCTCAACTGGGCCAGCGGCCTCACCCCCGAGGGCAGGCCCATCCGCGTTCCCGGGGTCATCCCGAGTATCAAGGGCACCAAGACCTGCCCAGCCACCTCGGGAGCCACCAACTGGATGTCCCCTGCCTATAATCCCGCCACCGGCTGGTTCTACGTCGTGGCGCAGGAAGGCTGCGGAGTCAACTATAAATCCCGCGACGCGTTCCGCCCCGGCGGCAATCCTTACATGGGTACCGGATACATCGAAAGCCCCGAAGAACCCTGGCAAATGTACGTCCGCGCGCTCGATCTCACCACCGGCAAGTTGCAGTGGGAGTATCGCCAGATCGGCTCCAGCCATTACGGCGCGGGGCTCCTCTCCACCGCCGGCGGCCTCATCTTCGCCGCCGACGATCAGGGCACGCTCACCGCGCTCGATGCCCGCGACGGCAAAGCGCTCTGGCACTTCAACACAGGCCAGGCGATTTCCGCCTCTCCCATGACGTACATGGTGAACGGAAAGCAGTACGTCGCCATCGCCGCGGGCTCCAACGTAATGGCATTCGCGCTCCAGGAATAGCAGGTCGCCATGCGGCTCCTCCTCGCCATGTTCACCGTTGCGGCCTCCGCCGCAACAGTGCCGCTTGACGTGTCCGGTCTCCGTAATGGACCCGTCACCGTTCAATCCACCCCCGAATCCGCCACCGTCCGCTGGTCGCATGACGGCCGCGCCTTCGAGGCCGAATTCTCCCTCGACCCCGCCAGGCCTCTCATCACCGCCATCCGTGCCGGCGGCAAACTGATCATCGATCGCGCTCAACCCATCTACCGCTGCTCCACCGGAAAACGCCGCGGCGGCTGGGATCAGTTCTTCGATTTCCCTCCCAGCCACCCCGAAGGCACGCGCAGCTTCGAAGGTAAATTCCAGCTACGCGCCGCCCGCGCCCGCACCGCCGGCAATCGCGTCGAAATGTACTTCGACGGCCTCGACATGGGCATCTTTCACGGCGGCATTGCCTACACCTTCTACCCCGAAAGCCGCCTCATCCTCCAGGAGGCGGTCATGAAAACCGAAGAGCCGGACACCGCCTACTTCTACAGCAGCGGCCTCCGCATCACCGCCGATGCCGATCGCCGCCCCGGACGCACCATGGCCTCCGAAATCGCCTTCTACGACACCGCCGGGAAGTTCCAGCGTGTTAACAAGGAAGGCTCCGAACGCTGGCCCGAAGCCGTCCGATACCGCACGCTCGCCGCGCGTACTCCCCACGGAGCCATCGCTGTCTTCCCTCCCCCTCACCGCTACTTCATGCCCCGCGACTACACCACCAACATGGGTTACCTCTGGCATACCGAATGGCGCGGCGCCGTCTCCATCGGCATCCGCCAGTTGCCCGACGACAATTCCCCCTTCTACCCCTGGATGAACGCCCCGCCGGGCACAGAGCAGCACATGGGCGTCTTTTACCTCATCGATGACAAAGACCCGAAGTCCGTCATCGACGACGTCGTCCGCTACACCCATGCCGACCGCTTCCCCACCCTCGACGGTTATAAAACCTTCGCCCCCCACTGGCACCTCTCCTACACCGAGCAGGCCATGGCTAACGGCTTCGAATGGACCCCGCCCTTCAAGCCCGTCATGAAAGCCATGGGCATCGACGCCGCCATGATTGACGATTTTCACGGCGATCTCCATCCACAGGACCTCACGGACCTCCGCCTCCAGGAACTCGACGCCTACTACAAAGCCTGTAAAGCGCAATCCGATCCGGAATTCCTGCTCATTCCTTCCGAGGAAGCCAATGTGTACCTCGGCGGACATTGGATCCTCGTCTTCCCCAAGCCCGTCCTCTGGCACATGAAGAGCATCCCAGGCCGCCCCTTCCGCGACTCCCACCCGAAGTACGGCGCCGTCTACCACGTTGGGGACGCAAAGCAGATGCTCGATCTCATCCGCCTGGAAAACGGCATCGCCTACCAGTCCCATCCCCGCACCAAGGGCTCTACCGGCTACCCAGACAAGATCCGCGATACTGAGCATTTCCGCGACCCCCGCTACATCGGCTTCGGCTGGAAGGCCATGAACTCCGATCTCTCCTCCCCCCGCCTCGGCGAGCGCACCCTGAAACTCCTCGATGACTCAGCCAACTGGGGCCCCCACAAAATCATGCTCGGCGAGGTCGACGTCTTCCAAATCGACTCCACTCACGAACTCTACGGCCACATGAACGTCAACTACGTCCGCATCCCCAACCTGCCCAGTTGGGAAAACTACGGCCAACTCCTCGACGCCGTCCAGCGCGGCGATTTCTTCCTCTCCACCGGAGAAGTGCTCCTCCCCGCGGCCTCCCTTACCCCCGCCGAAGGCGACAGCATCACCGTCAAAGCTACCATCCGCCACACCTTCCCCCTCGAATTCGCCGAAGTCGTCTGGGGCGACGGCAGCGCCACCCGGCGTAAGATCATCCCGCTCGATACCACCCACGAATTCGGAGCCGGACAGTATACTTGGAAGATAGCCGCCCCCCGTTGGAAATGGGCCCGTCTCGCGGTCTGGGACATTGCCGCGAACGGAGCCATGATAAATCCGGTCTGGCGCTGATTCATGCGCATCTTCCTCACGTTACTCCTCTACCCTCTTTCCCTGCCCGCCCAGCAACCCGCTCCGCCGGAACGGAAAGACAGCATCGTCGTCACCGGCAACTACGAACCCATGCCGCTTGACGAGTCCGAGCGCAGCGTCTCCGTCATCCCCATCCGCAACCAGTCGCTGCTCTTCAATACCTTCATCGACGCCCTCCGCCTCGATCCTTCCGTCGATCTCCGCCAGCGCGCCCCTGACGGCATTCAAGCCGACGTCTCCATCCGCGGCGGCACTTTCGGCCAGACCCTCGTCCTCCTCAACGGCCTCCGCATGAGCGACCCCCAAACCGGCCACCACAACCTCGATCTCCCCGTTCCCCTCGAGAGCATTGAACGCATCGAAGTTCTCCACGGCGCCGGCTCCTCGCTCTACGGCTCCGATGCCGTCGGCGGCGTCATCAACCTCATCACCTCCCCGCCCGAAACCAGCGAAATCCGCCTCCAGACCGCCGTTGGCAACTTCGGCGTCAACCAGCAGCGCGTCGCCGTCACCGGAGTCCTCGGCAAACTCAGCGAACAGGTCACCTTCTCCCGCGATTTCTCCTCCGGCTTCACCCCCAACCGCGATTACCGCAACCTCCTCTTCGGCTCCGCCACCCGCTGGCGCTCCGCCCTCGGAGCGACGGATATCGATCTCGGCTACTCCGACAAGCCCTTCGGAGCCCAGGGTTTTTACGGCAACTACCCCAGTTGGGAACGAACCAAAGGCTGGTTCGCCGGACTCCGCCAGGAACTCGGCGAGCACACCGAAGCCACCTTCTCTTACCGCAGGCACACCGATCTGTTCGTCCTTTTCCGTGACAACCCGCCCCGCTATACTAACCGCCACCTCGCCGAATCCTGGACCGCCAGCCTCCGCCGCCGCAACTCCGTTTCAAACAATGTCACCATCCACTACGGCATCGAAGGCTTCGGCGACTCTATCGTCTCCAACAACCTCGGCGCCCACAGCCGCGCGCGTGGAGCCGCCTACCTCTCCCTCGACGCCCGCGTCCTCCAGCGCTGGTCCGTCACCGCCGCCATCCGTAACGAAATCTACCGCGGCCTCCCCGGCGAATGGAGCCCCACCTTGGGCATCGGCTATTGGGCATCCTCCAAGTGGAAACTCCGCGCCGGAGCCAGCCGCGCCTTCCGCCTCCCCACCTACACCGACCTCTACTACAGCGACCCTGCCAACCGCGGCAACCCGCTCCTCCGCCCCGAACACGCCTGGAGCTACGAAGGCGGCGTCGATTTCCACCCCACCCCCGATTGGCGCCTCCAAACCACCGTCTTCCACCGCCGCGACACCAACGGCATCGACTATATCCGCCCCGCCGGCTCCACCATCTGGGACGCCGTCAACGTCCAGCGCCTCCGCTTCACCGGCATCGAAGCAAGCGCCTCCCGCCGCTGGAAACACTCCATCTTCGACTGGACCTACACCGGCATGCACGGCGCAGCATCCCCCCTCGCCGGCTTCCAATCGAAATACGCGTTCAACTACCTCACCCACTCCGGCCTCTTCGGCTGGACCGGACAACTCCCCGGCCGCATCACCGCCCGCACCCGTATCGGAGCCGCCGAACGCCGCGCCTATAAAGCCTACCCCGCCTGGGACGCCTCCCTCGCCGGAGCTATCCGGAACCTCCACCCCTACATCCAACTCACCAACCTCACCAATACCTACACCGAAGATATCCCCGGAGTCGCCAACCCCGGCCGCGCCATCATCGGCGGGGTGGAATGGGTGTGGCGCCGCCGTTAGCACATGCCCCAACGCGCCTTCCGCAAGACGTCCTCTACTGCCTCGGGGTGCCTGGCGATGACGGCCAATAACACACGAGTGGGCATGATGAACACGAAGTCAAAATCCAGAAGATGAACTCGCCGGGCGGCACTTGCTCCAAAGAAGGGGCTTGTATCGAGGGTTTGGAACAGGCAATTGATTAGACACGCGGCGAAAATGACGATGTACGCATCACATTGGTTCATGTGCCGGAAGTTGATGTCCACGCGGTACGGTGAAGATGGGACTTTTTCAGACGCAGTTTTGCAACGAGGCTTTGTTGCGGCCTCCCGCGGTAAGTTCCCCCTCCGAAGTTCGCCCCCGAATAGACCTCCTAACCCATCCTGAGCGACACTAGGATTAAGTACCAAAACTCATGCTGTCTGTCTTCTGTACCGTCCTATTCGGGATTTCCATGTTAGCCCAAGCCGCCGGTCCCCAACAAAAGGCGTTCCCTTACGCCTACGATCAGCACGATTTTCCAAACGGCCTCCGCCTCGTTACCGTCCCCACTGACTACCCCAACGTCGTGGCGGTCTACATCGTCGTTCAGGCCGGATCGCGCAATGAGATTGAACCCGGCAAGAGCGGCTTCGCGCACTTCTTCGAGCACGTCATGTTTCGCGGCACAAAGAACACGACCCCCGAAGAATACGAGCAGCGATTGAAGCGCATGGGAGCCTCCTCGAACGCCTCCACGTGGGATGACCGCACCATCTACCACACCACCTTCTCCAAGGAAGACCTGGATGAGTTGCTCCGCCTCGAGGCCGACCGGTTTCAGAACCTCTCCTACTCCGAGGATGTCTTCCGCACCGAGGCGCTCGCCGTCCTCGGCGAGTACAACAAATCGAGCGCCGAACCGCTCGAAAAACTGAACGAAGTCCTCTACGACACAGCCTTCGACAAGCACACCTACAAGCACACCACCATCGGCTTCCTCAAGGATATCGAGGACATGCCCAACCAGTACGCCTACAGCAAGGTCTTCTTCAACCGCTTCTACCGCCCCGAATACACCACCATTATCGTGGCCGGCGACGTCTCCCCCGCCGGTGTCCGCCCGATTGTGGAGAAATACTGGGGCAACTGGCAGCGCGGCAGCTACAAGGTGGACATCCCGGCTGAACCGGCGCACGACAAGCCGCGCACCAACCATGTCGAATGGCCGTCCTCTACCCTGCCGGTCATCAGCGTGGCATTCCAGAATTCCGCCTACACAGACACGGACGTCGATTCCGCCGCCCTCGATCTCATCGGCCAACTCGGCTTTTCGCAGAACTCTGACCTCTACCGCAAGCTCGTCATCGAAGACCAGACTGTCGACTTCCTCGCCTTTGACAACTTCGACCATGTCGATCCAAACCTCTTCACCGTGACCGCGCGCGTCAAGAAGGAGGCCGATGTCTCCAAAGTCCAGGATCAGATCCTCGCCGCTCTGAAGGGGTTCCAGGACGCTCCTGTCCCCATGGACAAACTGGAGGCGGTCAAGCAGCATCTGCGCTATGCTTTCGCCCTGCGGCTCGACAACAGCCAGGCCATCGCCATGACGCTCGCCCACTTCATTTCCCTGCGCCGCACGCCGGAAACCATCAACCGCCTCTACGACCGCTACGCCGCCCTCACACCCGCCGATCTCCAGCGCATCGCCAAGAAGTACTTCGCCGATAACGAACGCACCATCGTCACTCTGTCCACGAAAAAGTAGCATGCGCACCTTCCTCGTCCACAACTTCGGATGCCGGGCGACACAAGCCGATGGCGCGGCCCTCGAAGGAATGCTGCGCAAACAGGGGCTCGAAACCGTAGGCGAAACCGCCGACGCCGACCTCGTCATCCTCAACACCTGCACCGTCACGGCCACCGCCGATGACGAGATGCGCCAGGTGACGCGTCGCGTCCATCGCGAGAATCCCAATGCCCGCATCCTCGTCACAGGCTGCTACGCCCAGCGCGCCCCGGAGCAACTCGCCGCCCTCCCCGGAGTCCATTGGGTGATCGGCAATTCCCACAAGATCCAAATCCCGGAACTCATCGGCGTGGATCAGGAAGCCGGCGCCGCGCCCTTCCACTCGCAGATTCACGTGGGCGACATCTTCTCACAGCAGGAGTTTCTTTCCGCTCCCATCGAGGATGCTTCCGGAGACCGCTCGCGCCCCAACCTCAAGATTCAGGATGGCTGCAACAACCGCTGCTCGTTCTGCATTATCCCTTCCGTTCGCGGCCGCAGCCGCAGCGCGCGGCCCGATGCCGTGGCGGAACAGGTCCGCGGTCTCGCAACACGATACAGGGAGATTGTTTTGAGCGGCATCAACCTCGGCCGCTGGGGCCGCGACCTCCAGGGCCGCATCCGCCTCATCGACCTCCTCCGCCGCATCCTCGACGAAACTCCCGTCGAGCGGCTCCGGCTCAGTTCCGTCGAGCCCATGGATTTCTCTGACGATCTGCTCCGTCTCATGGCGGACAGCCCGCGCATCGCCGCGCACGTCCATGCCCCCCTCCAATCCGGCTCCGACACCGTGCTGCGCCGCATGCGCCGCAAGTACCGCCCGCGCCACTACGAGGAGCGCATCCGCAAGGCCCGCGAATGGATGCCGCTCGCCGCCATCGGAGCCGATGTCATGACCGGCTTTCCCGGGGAAACCGAAGCGGAATTCGAAGACAGCCGCCGCTTCATCGAAAGCCTGCCTTTCACCTATCTTCACGTCTTCACCTATTCCGAACGCCCCGGCACGGAAGCCGTGGCGCACGCTCAGGTCCCCATGCCCGTTCGGAAGCAGCGCACGCGAATTCTCCGCGATCTCGCCGCGGAAAAAAATCTCGCCTTCCGCAATCGGTTGGTTGGCGCAACTATCTCCGCCGTCACGCTCGATCAGCCCGGAATGGCCCTGAGCGAGAACTACATCAAGGTCGAGTTGAACCGGCCGCGGCCCGCTAACCAGTTGATCGATGTCACCATCGGAGCCGTCACGGATCACGGCGTCCGTGAGGCATCCCCGTTTCGTGTGTTATGAGGTTTCGATGAAATTCTGCTGGATTCTCTTTATGGCCTTGTCCGCTGCCGCACAATCCTTCGCCGGTCCCTTGATTACACAGCCCGGCAAATCACCGCTCATCACTATCCGCCTGGTTTTCCGCGCCGGAGCCGCCTCCGACCCCAAAGGCAAGGAAGGACTCGCCGCGCTCACAGCCGCCATGATCGCCGAGGCCGGGTCCAGGCGCCTCACCTACCAGCAGATCCTCGACGCCCTGTTTCCCATGGCAGGGAACATCGATGACCAGGTGGATAAGGAAATGACCACCTTTTCCACCCAAACCCACATCGACAACCTCGACAAGTTCTACGCTATCTTCCGTGAAATGCTCCTCGAACCCGGCTGGCGCGAGGACGACTTGCGACGCCTCAAGGACAACGCCATCAACTTCCTCCAGGTCTCCCTGCGCGGCAACAACGACGAAGAACTCGGCAAAGAGGTCCTCTACAACGAAATCTATGCCGGCCACCCCTACGGCCACTATGACATCGGCCGCGTCGCCGCCATCCGCGCCATCACCATGGACGACTTGAAGCAGTTCTATCGCGCGCACTACAACACCTCGAACCTCACCATCGCCATCGCGGGAGGCTACCCGAAAGACTTTCCCTCCCGCATGCAGCAGGACTTTTCGAAGCTCGGCAAAGGTTCCCCGGACAATCTCAGCCTTCCCGCCCCGAAGCCTATCCATGGCCGTGAACTCGTGATGGTGGAAAAACAGACCCGCTCTGTCGCCATCTCCCTCGGCTTTCCCATTGCTGTACGCCGTGGCGACGCGGATTTTGTCCCGCTGCTCGTCGCCCAAACCTGGCTCGGACAACACCGCTCGAGCGGCGGCCGCCTCTACGACCGCCTGCGCGAAAAGCGCGGCCTCAACTACGGCGATTACGCCTATATCGAATACTTTCCGCGAGGAATGTACCAGTTCGAGCCCGATCCGAATCTCGCCCGCAAGCAGCAGATCTTTCAGGTCTGGATCCGCCCGGTGAAACCCGAGACGGCCCACTTCGCCCTGCGCCTCGCCATCTACGAACTGGAGCGGCTATACAAACAGGGCCTCTCCGAGGAAGATTTCGAACAGACCCGAACCTTCCTCTCGAAGTACGTCAACCTGCTCACCAAGACCAAGCGCGCCGAACTCGGCTACGCCATCGACAGCCAATATTACGGTATCCCGGACTACAACAGCTACCTCAAGACCGCGCTCTCCAAGCTCACGCGCGATGACGTCAACCGCGCCATCCGCAAACACCTGCCCATGGAGAACATGAAGATCGTCGTCATCGCCGAAAACTGCGACAAACTCCGCGATGCCATTCTCAGCGAGACGCCCTCTCCCATGAAGTACAATTCTCCGAAGCCCAAAGCGATTCTCGACGAAGACAAGATCGTGGAGAAACTCCCGCTCCATGTCCGCAAGGACAGCGTGAAGATACTTCCGGTAAACACGATCTTCGAATAGCGGCTACACGCGCCGCACGCGCAGCGCCAGATGCGGCCTTCCCGGCAACTTCACCTCCGCCTTGCCCGCGAAATCGCGCCCCAAACCCGACACCGTCATCTCCCACGGATCAATCAATTCGGCAGAAAACCTCCCGGCGGGCAGGTCCAACGCAAAACCTACCGGCTGATGCACGTCGAAGTAATACAGGTAATACTTCCCCGCCACGCCCGCGCAAGGATAGTACGAATCAAACGCCGCAAACCCCTCTCCCGCCATCTCCTCCAGAATCCGCCGCAGGAACCCGATGCGCTTCGGGCTCTCCCCATGCAGCATTCCGCCCTTCGACCACCACAGCACATCCTTGGGATCCATGTACGTCTCCCCATGACCCGCGTAGCAGCCTTGCGTCGTCCCCATCCAGAACCGCCGCACTAACTCCCGGGCCGTAATGTCGCCCCACCGCTTCGGAATATTGCCCTCATACTTGCATTCATCGTAGATCACCGGCTTACCGAACCGCTTCCGCAGCGCCGCCCCCTGCTCCGTCTGGCTGCTCTGCAAACTGACGTGCGTGATCCAGCCTTTCGAGTGGTCGTACATGTTCTCCAACTCGCCCCCGTTGTGAACCGACGCGAGCCGCCCATAGGGATCTTCCGCCTTCAAGATGCCTGCCAGCCTCTCCCAATCGGCGAGCGTCTTCTTCTTAAGGAAGTTGTACTCGTTCGCCATTGACCACCAGACATTGCGGTACGCCGCCAGCCGCGCAATCACATGCCGCAGGTAGCGATCATCCGCCGCGGCGCCCATGTCCTGATAGCCCCACCGGTCGTAGGGATGAAACAGAATCAGGTCCGCCTCGATGCCCAACCCTTGCAGACCAATGATGCGCCGCTCGAGATGCGCGAAGAACTCCGGATTCAGGAGTGCGAAATCGGACTTCCCCGCTGCATCCCGTGCGAACGGGTAATACACCGGCTCATTCTCGTTGAACGCGTAGCTCTTCGGAAAGATGCACATGCGCATCTTGTTGAATGGAGCCGCAGCCAGCGTGCGCAGCGTCTCCTCCTCGAGTGCGTCGCCCTGATGCACCCACGCATAGCACGTGGTGCCGAACGGAAAATGCGGCGTCCCGTCCGCGTACCCGAAGTGATACATGTTGCGCACGCTCACCGGACCATGATTGCCTTCCGAGGGCGCGCCGCATACGAAGCGTCCCGTCTTCCCGTTCAACTCCGCCCGGTTCGACTGCGTCCGATACGTCCACTCTCCCTGCGTATCTGGACTGAAGCGCACGCGATACACGCCGCCGCCATCATAGAACCCGCCCACATGAATCTGTCGGCCGCCGCCCGCGAACACCGCCCCAAAGCTCACGTCTACGAAAGGATTCCCCTCCGCCGGGCCGCGCAGCGCAAGCTCCCAGGCGCCCCATCGCTCCACACGCTCCGCTGGCTGCGCGAGCGCCGGCGCGGCTGCCAGCGACACGAACATGCGCCGCGTCAGATTCTTCATGGCAATTCCACTACGTACACCTGCGGATGACCGGTCCGGTCACTGGCGAACACCACAAGCCGCTCGTCCGGGGAAAACGAAGGATGCGGATGCGTCCACTGCGGACCATACACCGTGTCCGTCGCCACCTCCATCCAACTCAGCGCGCCGCTCTTTGCCTCGCTGCGCGAGCGCTCGAAATCCTCCTTCAACGCATAGCGCGAAGTCTTCCATTGCGAACCCTGGTTGCTCGCCTCGGACAGACACACGCGCCTCCGCCCGCCGTCCGCCGCGTTCACCAGAAACAACCCTTCATCCGGATGGTTCGTGTCGCACAACACCAGCGTCCCGGCGCGGTTCGGCGTGATGTGCCAGGCGTTGAACTCCGCAATCGTGGTGATCTCGCGCGTGCCCCAATTCATGCGGCACAGCGCTTTCGGCCACACGGTAAAAACCAGGTCGCCCGTGTCGCCGAGGAACGTCTCGTGCACCACGAACTCGTCGTTGCCATGCTCGTGAAGGCACTCGAGACCGGACCCGTCGCGCCGCACGCGATGCATTCGCGGAGCCGGGTCGCCCGCAAACTCGATCCACTCCCCATCCAACGGATGAAACTGCGGATGGATCACCGTGCGCGGAAACGGAATCATCGTCCACTGGCTGCCATCCACTCGTCCGGCAACAATGCCGCTTTGGTTTCCCTGCTTGATCGCCGCCGTCAGCCACTCCCCTTTCCGGTCCGGCGAGCATTCCCCCAACTGGGCGCCGGGAAGAGCCGCAATCACACGTTCCTCGAGCGTGCGCCGGTTCAATTCCAGAATCTCGCCGCCGCGGACGAAAAACACCCTATCGCCCGACGGATGAATCGCCGCCGAAAACGGATGAATCGCCCCCGCTCCGGTCAACTGCCGGATCTCCCCATCCGGAAACCCCGCCTCGAACAACTGCGCCGTCCCCGTCCGGTAAGAAGTAAACAACAGCGTCTTGCCATCCGGCGTAAACGAGCTTTGCAGAAAATATGTCGCGTGATTGATGCACGCCTTCGAGGTCATCTGGTAGACGCGGGCATGAGTCGCCTTGTCCGCAAACACCGAATGCTCGGAGGGCGACACCCATCCCACCCCGCTCATTGCACCTTCCTCGCGCCCGGCACGAAGACCAGGATGTGCTGCCGCGGCAGCGTCGAAATCACCTTTTGCAACTGGAATCCCTCCGCCTCCACTTCCACCTTGGCCTCCTGCACGGTCATCTTGTGATCCAGCTTAATGGGCACGTCCGGATCCTCCTTGCGGTACTCCAGCAGCACCATCCGGCCGTCCGGCTTCAAAGCCGTCCGCAGTTTGCGCAGCATCACCTGCGGATGAGCCAGTTCATGATACACGTCCACCATCAACACCAGATCGAGCGCGCCCGCCGGCAGGAGCGGATCGTCTTCCTTTCCCAGCACGGTTTCAATGTTCGTAATCTGCTCCCGTTCCGCATTCCGCCGCAGCGCCTCCAGCATCCGCGGCTGGATGTCCACCGCGTACACCTTGCCCCCCGGAGCCGCCCGCTTTGCCATGCGCCGCGAAAAATACCCCGTGCCCGAGCCGATGTCCGCAATCACCATCCCCGGAGTAATCCCAATTGCATCCAGCGCCTTCGCCGGCGCCTCCTCCTGCTCGCGTTCACTTCGCTCGAGCCATGGCGCGCCCCCGAACCCCATTACCCCGGCAATCTCCCGCTGCGTCACGGGGTGGCGCTCCTGCGCCCGCGCCGGCCAGGCGCAGCCCAACACCAGCAGCCACGCCAACGCCCCGCGCAAGCGACAGCCTTGCATCTTTCCTCGAAAAAGCATCATAATCCAATTGATTCCAGCATGAAACAGAAGTCCTCGGCTCTTCAAGCGCGCCGCGATTTTTTTGGAGCGTCCCTCTCGATTGCGGGAGCCGCCATTCTTGGCTTGTCCTGCAAGGCGCGCAGCAAGACCGGCAACGCCATGATCTACCGTATGGGCGAGCGCGCCAGCGTCGGCAAACTCGTCTACCTCCTCACCGAAGCAAGCTGGAAAACGGTGCTCGGCCAAGGCGCTTCCGCCCGCGTGCCGCACAACCGTTTTCTCCTGCTCAATTTCAGCGTTACCAACAGCGGCGGAGATCAGGTGGCCATCCCCCTCCTCAGCCTATACGACGAAAAAGGCAATTCCTACCGCGAACTCGATTCCGGCGAGGACATCCCCGGCTGGATGGGCCTCCTGCGCATGGTCAGCCCTTCGGAAACAAAGGCCGGAGCCATCCTCTTCGATGTCCCTCTCACCAGCTACAAGCTGCAAATTACCGACGGAGCCGACCTCGAAAACGAACTCGTCGCCTACATCGACATCCCTCTGCAGATGGAGTCCGATCCGGTGCTGTCGGAACCCCCGGCGCTGCCTGTCAAACCAAACCAGTGAAACCCGCGGTTCTATTTCCGTGTCTTCTTCTCCCCCTGCTGTTGGGAGCCCAGACGCCGAAATTGACCATCGTCTCCCCCGCCTTCCATCAATTCGAGGACGGGCCGCCCATGCCCGCCAATCCTTACTTCCTTGCCGGCGAAACCCTGTTCTTCAGTTGCCGCGTCGCCGGATACAAGGCCAGCGAAAAGGAAACCATGGGCATCGAATGGAAGATCGAAGCGCTCGACGATCAGAATGTCGCCCTGGCCAAGCCCGAAACCAAATCCCTCGAAGCCGACCTCGCGCCGGAGGACAAGGATTGGAAGCCTATCATCCGCTATCAACTCGTAACCCCCTACTCCGCCCTCTGCGCGCACTGCCGCATCCGCATCGAAGTGAAGGACCGGCTCAGCGGGCAAACGGCCGCCGCGGAGGCCCCGTTCTCCATCCGCGGCAAAGCCGTGGAACCCTCTGAAACCCTCACCGTCCGCAACTTCCGATTCCTCCGTTCGGAAACCGATGAAACTCCTCTTGCCGTCCCTGCCTACCGCCCCGGAGACCAGCTATGGGCGCGCTTCGAGATGACCGGTTATCGCTTCGGCGAAGGCAACAGCATCCACGTCGAATACGGAATCTCCGTCTATCGCCCGTCCGGCAAACTGCTCTACGAAGAGCCCAAAGCCGCCGAAACCGAAGAGCGTTCCTTCTATCCCAAACGCTTCATCCCCGGCGTGCTGAACTTGCGCCTCCAGGGGCTCCCCGCCGGCGAATATCCCATTCTGCTGGTGGTGAAAGACCTCGCCGGCAATCAGAAATTCGAAGGAAAATACACGTTCCGAGTCGAATAGACGCCCCTTCAGGCGCCCGCCACGAAGCGCCTCGCCCCCGCCCACATCACATCCAATACGTCCACCAGTTCGTGATCCGAATCCTCGATGTGCAAATCCACGTTCGCCTTGCCCGAGGCGAATTCAATGGAAGCTTCCACCGGCACTACGTCATCCCGGCGCCCGTGATAGATCAGGCACGGCTGCGTCACCGCGGGATACTCCTCATATTGCCGGCCATCTGTGATCAGCGCATAGCCCACTCGCCGCTCGGCCTTCTCCCCGTAATGAAACACCGGCAGCCATCCCGTACGCTCCCATTCCTTCATGACCTCCGCGCCCAATCCTTCCGGCCACCGCCGCGCGAATCCGAACCCCGGAGCCATCAGCACAATTCGTTGCGTCTCCGGATGCCGCGCCGCATATAACGCCGCCAGGTACCCCCCGAGGCTTGATCCCATCAATACCACGCCGCGCCCCGCTGCCACCCGCTCCACCACGCGAAGCTGCCCCGTGATCGTCAGGTTCTCGAAGCCCCCCTCCGCCAGGTCCGGCACCTCCACCTTGACCCCCAACTCCGCGAACCGGCTCGCGAAGTACCGCGCCTTCTTGGATCCGGGCCCGCTGGCAAACCCATGCAGATAGATAATCGGTGGAATCATTTCTTCTCTTTGGGCGGATTCTCTTTCAGCAGCTCTGAATCATCCACGGTAAACTTCAATTCCGAACTCGCCCCGAATTTCTTGTAGTCACTGTAGCGGAACCGGTTTTCCACCAGCAGGTGCCCACCCACCGACTCCGAGTACGTGAGCGCCGCCGGGAGCAGCACGCCGTACGCGCTCACTGCATAGTCCACCGACGCGTTCCGAGCCAGCGTGAAATTCTTCTCCGCCTGGCTGCTGTCCAGAGTGATCCGCAGCGGCAGCCCGTCTGTCTCCCTCAGCCACACTTCCCCTTTCAATCTGTGCCGCACCACCTGGCGCCCTTCGAACACCGTCATCGCGGTGTCCCCGTCCTTCTGCTCGAAGGAAACCACCGTCACCTTGTCCGGACCCAGAAACTGGCTGCGCAGCGGCGCAAACTTGTAGTTGTCCAACTGCCTCTTCGTGAACAGCAGAATCAGTTGGCCGAAGTCCGTCGCCGCCTCCCGCAAACCATAGCTTTCGAATTCCTTGAGCATCTTCTTCTTCAGCTTGTCCGTGTCGGTGTGCAGACCCATCGAAAGCGTCTCCCGAAGCTTTCCCGGAGCCTTCACCTGCCGCCCGTCCACGGTCAGCACCTGCCGCACCTCATGCAGGTTTTGCCCGTCCGATTGAAACCGCGCGAACCCATACTCCGAATCGATCGTCCGCGTCTTGTAAGGGATCTCCTGCTTCGCGCCCCGAATCTGAAATCGTGGCAACGGTTGTGCCGCCACCTGCTCCAGATGCTCCTGCCCGATGATCTCGGGAGCCATCTGCCCAAACGCCTCCGCTTCCTCCGCCAGGCGCAGGAGCCGGTCACGTAAAGGTTGCTGCGCCTCGGCGTGGCACACGCCCGCCCAGGCTGCCAGAAACAGACCCAGCAATGTCATGTACTCTCCCAGTTTACTCCCCCCCTTTCCCTCGGGTTGCCGTTACCACCAATCGGTATAATCGAAAAGTGCCGATCCGTTACAAGTCGCTTTTTCTTACCGCCCTCGCGGCCGCTCTGCTGGTGGGCTGCAGCAAACCAGTGCAAAGCAAGGAGGCTGTCCAGCAGGGTCTGATGGAGTATCTCCAGTCCCGCGCCGGCCTCGATGTCAAGAACATGGACATCAGTGTCACTTCCGTCGCCTTTCGTGAAAACGAGGCCGACGCCACCGTGGTCTTTCGCGCCAAGGGAGCCACCGACAACGCCAACTCGATGACCATGAACTACACGCTGGTGCAGAAAAACGGCAAGTGGTCGGTCAAAGGCAAATCCGGATCTTCCGAGCATGGCGGCGGAGCAGGCCACGGCATGACCGGCATGCCGGGTATGACTGGAATGACCGGGTCGCAAGCTCTCCCTCCCGGACACCCACCAACACCTGAGGCGAAAAAATGAGGAAAGTCGCCGTACTCGGCGGTGGCCCCGCGGGTGCTTTCGCCGCCGAAAAACTCGCCCGCGCGGGCCTGGAAACCATCCTCCTTGACGAAAAGCTCGCCTGGGAAAAACCCTGCGGCGGCGGCATTACTTACAAGGCATACGAGCGCTATCCGTTCCTCCGCGACAACGACACACCCAAGCACATCGTAACGGACACCTGGGTGGCCGCACCGAAGGCCGGAGCCGCGCGCATGACCTTACGTCAGCCGCTGTTGATCTATTCCCGCTACGACCTCAACAACATGCTCCTCGAACGCGCCCGCCGCTCCGGAGCGCAGATCGAGAAAGAGCGTGTGCTCTCTCTTACCCGCCAGGAAAACCGCTGGCGCCTCCGTACCCGCCACGGCGACCTCGACGCCGATTACTGCATCGTCGCCACCGGAGCCCGCAACCCCCTCCGCGATGTCGGCACGCAGTTGCGCCCCGCCGACACCATGATCGCCCTCGGCTACTACGTGCCCGCCTCGCAAGCCCACATCGACATCCAGTTTCTGCCCCAACTCGAAGGCTACATCTGGGTATTTCCCCGCTGCGGCCATCTCTCCGTCGGCATCTGCGGCAAAGGCGAAACCGCCCAGCAGTTGCGTGCCCGCCTCGAACAATATATGCGCGGCAAGGAGATCGACTACGCAAAGGCGCGCTTCTACAGCCACCTGCTCCCCTCGCTTGAATCCCCCGCCTGGCGCAATAACCGCATTTCCGGCGACGGCTGGATGGCCGTCGGCGATGCCGGAGGGCTTGTCGATCCCATCACCGGCGAAGGGCTGTACTACGCCATGCGCTCCGCCGACCTCGCCGCCGAAGCCATCGTCGAAGACCGCCACCCCGCCTCCGAACTCGGCTCAGCCTACCGCCGCGTCCTCGCCCACGATTTCGCCGAGGACCTCGCCTTCGGAGCCAGCATCGCCCGCCGTGTTTTCCTCGGCAAGTTCCTCTTCCGCGCCGTCCCCACGCGCATGGTCGATTTCATGAAGCGCAGCCCCCGCTTCCGCGACCTCATGCAGGACATGTTTGCCGGCACGCAGCCCTACCTCACCCTCCGCGGAAGGCTGCTCGAAAACCTGAATGGTACCTTGCACGAAATCTTTATGAGCTTCTTCGTCCAGCGCATCCTGCCCGGCGGTCAACGCGCATGAATACCTCTCGCTCGGAATCCCTCTTTGAACGCGCCAGGAAATCCATCCCCGGCGGTGTCAATTCCCCCGTGCGCGCCTTCCGCTCCGTCGGCGGCGTTCCGCGCTTCATCCGCCGTGGCGATGGTTCCCGCCTCATCGATGAAGACGGCAACAGCTACATCGACTACGTCGGCTCCTGGGGACCCCTCTTGCTAGGCCATCGCTTCCCCGATGTCATCGAAGCCCTGCGCGGCGTGCTCGACATCGGCACCAGCTTCGGCGCGCCCACCGAACGCGAGGTGGAACTCGCCGAACTCATCCGCGAAGCCGTCCCCTCCATGGAAATGGTGCGCCTCGTCAACTCCGGCACCGAAGCCACCATGAGCGCCCTCCGCGTCGCCC
>JADLBD010000142.1 GCA_020847975.1 Bryobacterales bacterium
CCGGATTGAGAGGCTTGGTTCCGGCAGTCAAAGAGGAGATTGAAAACATGCCCATCGAAATCGACATCATGGAAAACGAGTGGCTGGCGGAGATCTTTCACCAGGGCGAAGAGAAAGGACTCGAGCAGGGATTGGTGAAAGGGCTCGAGCAGGGAATGGTGAAAGGACTCGAGCAAGGGATAGTGAAAGGGCTCGAGCAGGGGATGGTAAAGGGAATGGTGAAAGGCTTAGCCCAAGGCCGCACCGAGTCCGCCCGCCATATGCTCACCAGACTCCTCGAACAACGCTTCGGTCCCATACCCCTGGAACTGGCTCTGCGAATCGAATCGGCGGATCTGGAAACCCTCGAGCGCTGGAGCCTCCGGTTGATCGGCGCCCGAACCGTAGCGGAAGCCTTCGATTAACCCGGCAACACCCCGTCCGGAGAATAACCCATTGGACGGCGCCTCGCCGAACGAAAACTATGCGTTCATTATGCGTTCACGCGTTCTTTAACTTTATTTTCTCAATGAATGCAACCGTCTCCCGCGCATGATCCGTGCCCGTGGGAACGCCACAGGTTACCCTGAAGCCGGATAAAGCCAATGGCCTTATCCAAATACATCTCAGCGAGAACCTCCCCATGCTCGGCTCTCTTTTCAACAAATCCCGCACTCGCGCCCAAATCAACCGCGAGAATGCGCAAAAATCCACAGGCCCCAAAACCGAGGCCAGCAAGGCCGTTTCCAGCCGCAATGCCCTCAAGGAGGGCTTCTCCGCCTCCTTCGCCATCGTCGCCCCCGAAGACCAGCAATGCTACGACGAATTCCTCGCCGGCCTCCGCGCCGAACTCCAACCCGCGGGAGCACAGGAAGAGGACCTCTTCCGCCGCATCAGCCTCGCCTCCTGGAATATCCGCCGCATCGAAAAGCTGACCTTCGCCCTCTATGAAGAAACCGGCGCTGACCCGCTCGCTTCCGATGACTCCGCCGTCGTCGCCAAACTCGAACGCTACACCCGCCATCAAACCCTCAACGAGCGTTCCTACTACCGCGGCGTCAAACAACTGCGGCTCCTTCAGAACTCCCGCCCCGCCGCCGGACCGTCCTCCCCTTCACAGCCCGAAGTCGGCCTGCCCCAAACGGCGCCTGAACCCGTAACAGAAACAAGCCGCTCAGGCCCGGATTCCTCCCCAAAGCCCCCGGAAACCCGAAATTCGCAAAATGACAAAACGAAACCTGCCGAATCCCCTGCCCTGCCCCCTCAAAATGAGCCGGCGAACCAACCGGACCCCGATACGGCGCTCGAACAACTCGACCCTGGCCCCAACCACCTGCTCCTCATCGTCAAATGATCGCCGCCAAACACGCCGCCGCCCCAGCACTCACGCCTGGCCTGCGTCCGCGTTCGCTAAATCGCCGGTGCTTCCCACTTCCCGGATGCCCCGGACCGGAAGAGGGCCTCAATCACCGCCATGTTCCTCAGCGCATCTTCGAGCGGCACCGGCACGGGAGTCCCTTCTCTTATCGCTGCCGCGAACGCCTCCCCCTGAATCGTGTACTGGTCGCACACCGGAAACTCCTCTGTCGTAATCGTGCTCCCGAACAGATCTCCCCCGTCGTCAATGAAAATCCGCGAGGGCCGGTCCGGCGGCGCGTTGTAGGGGATCTCCAACTCCACACGCCCCTTCGTTCCATGGAATTGCATCCTCTGTCCCGGCGCCATCTGTGTGCTGCACGTGAAAATGCACTGCCCGCTCGGATACTCCAGAATCGCCGACGTCAACCGGTCCACCTTCATCTGCGGATCGTAGTCCAGCGCCCCAATCACCCGGCGTGGCTCTTCCCCGAAGACGTACCGCGAGCAGTGAATCGGGTAGCACCCGATGTCCATCAGCCCCCCGCCGCCCCACTCCGGAACGTTCCGCACGTTCGAACGATCGGTCATGTAGTAGCTGAAGTGCGCCCATGCGCTCCGCAATGCTCCGATCCGTCCCGATTGCACCAACTCGCGCACCCGCAGCCATTGCGGATGCGTGTGCACCATGAACGCCTCGCCGATGCATACGCCCTTGCGGTCGCGCACCTCCATCAGCTTCTTCACTTCCTCCACGTTCAGGCTGATCGGCTTCTCGCACAACACGTGCTTGCCTGCTTCCGCCGCTTCCATCGACAGCGGCACGTGCAGATGGTTCGGCAGCGGATTGTACACCGCGTCAATCTCCGGGTCCGCCAGCATCTCCGCATACGACCCGTATGCCTTCGCAATCCCCAACTCCTTCGCCGCCGCCTCCGCCTTCCCCAACTCCCTCGAGGCGATCGCCATCACCGGCGTCAGCGCGCTCTTCTGCATCGCTGGAATCACCTTCCGCACGGCGATCTTCGCCACCCCGATCACGCCCCATCGTACCGGCTTCATCCGCACCCTCCGCTATTTCTGCAACAGAAAATGACCCACAAACATCGCGTCCACGCCCGACGAATAGAAACTCCTCACCGCATCCCTCGGCGAGCACACCAGCGGGTCCCCGAAGAGGTTGAACGAGGTGTTGTACAACACCGGCAGACCCGTCTTCTTCCCCGCCGCGTGCAGCAGCCGCCAATACGCAGGGTTGTCCTCTTCCCGCACCGTATGAACCCGCACTGTGTCCTGGCCCAGAATCGCGCTCTCGAACGTCTTTCGGTGCGCTGCCTTCACCCGGCCAACGGTCGCCAGATTCCGCGCATTCGGCCCCACTTCGAAATACTCTTCCGCCAGTTCCGCGGGCACCGAAGCCGCGAACTTCCGGAATGCTTCACGGTGTTTCACAAACGCGTTCAGATTCTCCGTCGAGTATGCATCGAGCGGCGACGCAAGCAGGCTACGGTTCCCCAGTGCCCGCGGCCCGAACTCCATCCGCCCCTGCATCCACGCCACAATCTTGTGCTCGCCCAACTGCGCCACGGCGCTGTCTATCAGATCATCCGTAGTCAGCAGATAGCGGAACCGCAGCTTGCAGTTCTCCAGCACCTGCTTGATCTCCTCGGCATTATATTCCGGGCCGAGAAACAGGCTCTCCATCCGCACCCGCTTCGATTCGCCAAGCGCCGTATGCCACACATACACCGCCCCGCCGATCGCCGTCCCCGCGTTCCCTGCCGCCGGCTGAACATACACTTCCTTCCAGTTCCCGCACCGCTCCAGCGCCGCCACCAGCATCGCGTTCAATCCCAGCCCGCCGCCCAAACACAGCCGCTCGCCCTTACCCGCCATCCGGACCACCATCTGTTCCACGGCGCGCTGTGCCCCCGCCGCCACATGCGCCTTCAACTCCTGCGGCACCGGCTCTCCATCCCCCAGCCCCAGCCGGTGATAAAACTTCGCGCTGAACGCCCCCTGGCTCATCCGGTCCGCGTCAAAGAACGTCCGGTCAACCCGCGGCCAGTCGCTTCTCCCCGCCGTGATAATCTCCAGAAACAACTCCGTGAACCGGTCATCCCCCGATGCCGAGAGCCACTGCACCTTGTGCTCATCGGCCTCCTCTTCAAACCCCAGCAGTTCCGTCACTCTTCCATAGAGTTGCCCCAGCGAGTCCGGAAAGTACAGTTCGCGCTCCATCTGTATCCGCGTTCCCTGCGCATGCCACCGCGCCCCGCACCGGAAGTCCCCCGCCCGGTCCAGCGTCAACACGGTCGCCTCCTCGAATGGAGACACCCCGTACGCCGCCGCCGCGTGCGCCACGTGATGGTCCACCATCACCACTTCACAGTTCGGAAACCGCTGCCGCAGCTCCAGGTGCAGCCTCGCCTCCGGCGCCGCCGCCAGCGGCCGCACCATCGCCAGGCAGTCCACCTCGAACGCCGCCGCCTTCGCCTGTTTCAAACAATATGCCAGCGCCTGTTCCGGCATCTCCCCCGAATGCGGGTTCCGCGAAAGCTTTCGCTCCTCCACCGCCGCCAGCAGCATCCCGTCCTTGAGCACGGCGCATGCCGCCTCGCCGATGATTCCCCCAATACCAAGAATGATCATGAATCCTTGCGCCTTCGACCCTCGAAGTATGAACTACCAGTATAAAGGTCCGCCCCGCTTCTCCGACGAAACCCGCCCTCCTCCGGAGACATCGATTGGAGTGGCGCTTGCAAAGGAGGGCGAAAATGAGATTCGCAACTATTTTATTCATCAGCCCCGCCCTGCTGTTCGGACAGTGGGGTGGCGAGCAGGCCATCCAGGCTTCTATCCGCGGCGATGGCGGCGAATACGGAAAATGCACCGCCGAAGTGGAAGTGGACGATGTCGCCGAAGTCGTCATCAGCGGCGCCGCCGGCCGCATCCGCAACCTTGCCGGACGCGGAGCCGGCTGGATCCGCCTCGACTGCAACAGCCCCATGCCGCGCAACATGGCCGGCTTCCGCTTCCGCGGCATCGATGGCCGCGGCCGTCAAACCCTCGTTCAGGACCCCCGCTCCGGCCGCGGCGTTGCCGTCGTCCGCATCGACGACCCCAAAAGCGGACCCGAGCGCTATACCTTCGACCTCGAATGGCGCTTCGATGGCGGAGGCGCCTGGGACCGTGACGGCCTGGACTACGCAGGAGGCTGGGACCGCGGCTGGGGCAACCAGATCGCCTACCGCGGCCACGGACGCGGCGGCTTCGCCCGCGCCGGAGGCCAGCATTATGAAATCTACGCCGTGGATGTCCGCGTCAATCGCAATTCCGGCCAGGTCGCCGTCCTCATGGACACCAACATGGGCCGCGACGCCCTCTCCTTCACCGGACGTATCCAGCGCGTCTCCGCAGGCGTCATCTACGCCGATGTCCGCGCGGGCGCCAATCGCGGTGAAGTCGCCGGAGCCTACGGCGCCATGCGCATTTCCATCGGCCGCGACCGCCGCGTCCGCTCCATCGACATGGACGGCGCCGTCGCCGGCCGCCGCTTCCGCCTCGACTGGCAGGATTGAAGGATTCTTTTCTCCCATGAGAGGACCTCAGGGCAAACACGGCGCCTTCGAACGCCGGCCCTGGGGCGTCATCTGGCTCATGGACGGACCCGGCGCCGCCGCCACCCGTACACCCGTCATCATCCACGACGCTCCCCTCAACGAGACCGACGGCGCTCACCTCCTCGGCGGACAGCAAATCGCCTGGAAGTTCCTTCGCCGCTCCACTACACCCGGCGACCCTTCGGACGGTCTCTCGGCTGTGCGCCGGCGTATCCTACAGGTCTGTGCCGAAATCTTCCCCCAGAATATCTCCGGGCTCATCCACCTCACCAGCCAGCGAAGACAGCCCGGCTCCAAGGTCGCCAACTGTGGAGCCTTCTCCGGAATGGTCCTCGGCTGCGTACCCGTAATCCCTTCCACCGGGCGCGGCCGGCGAGTTCGGCAACAAGCCCGCCTCAAAGGTTGGGTCGACCTGGACAACCTCTACGCTGTCGCCAAGGAGTCCTTCCCCAATGACCTCGGCTAGAGCTCCATCCTTCCCTTCCAATCACCCCGGTGCTATTGTCAAGGCGGGTGTATACCCATGTGGATGGGATGCCTGTCCGCTCTCGCCTTTTCGGTTGTCTCTGGGCCGAGTGATCCCAGCTACACCATTCGACTTTCTTCGGCCATCCAGTGTAAGACCCGCGAGCACATCGCCGTACGGGCACGCTTCGCCCCCTCCGGAGACTTGCTGGCTGTCGTCCTGCAAGACTACTCATTCCGCTCCGGTCGCGGCTCCCTTCCTGTCTGGCATGCCGTTCTCGCCTCCCGGAACGGCCGAGCCGTGCGCAGTCTCTCCACCGAGACCTCATTCAAGTCCCTTTTCTGGAGTCCGGACAGTGCCTACCTCGCTATTGTGACCGCCGCCGCCGTAAAGCTCATCCGGGTGGAAGACAGCAGCAGTTGCGAAGTGCCGCTCCCAGACGCAGACCCGCCTCCGCGATCGGCTTTGCCAAGGAACACTGGTTCGTCCAAACCAATCACAACCGCCCGGAACCGGCCCTCGAGTTCTACGATGAAGATTGCCGGTTGGCTGCAACATCACCCTCTCCCTCGCGTTCCGATGCCATTGCCCTGCCTCATGGGGATGGTCTTATCTTTCCGTCCGATTCCGGCATCCTACTCACCGATGCCGCAGGCGCCATGCCGCGGCATGTGAGCATCAGCGCCGCGGACGCCTCCTGGGGGGTTTTGAGGTCGGGCGCCACAGAGAATGGCAAGGTCCTTTGTTCCGGCTTTCCCACCGCCGTTCGATGTTTCGACGTCCGCACCGGCAAGGCTGTGGGCGCCCCACCACCCGACCCTCTGGGCCCTCCCCTGGATACCGCCATCTCCGCTTCCAGAGCCGTTTGGCTGTCATTTGACGTCAAGACGGTGGATATCGTCATCTGGTACGGCTGCCTCACTCAGGGTGAACTGTGCTGGCCGCCCCTTCCCTCGCGTCTCCCGGGCTGGCTTGTATGGGACTATCTCACCGGGTCACAAGTCCTGAAACTCCCGCCGAAATCACAGCGCACCGGTCTCTATGGTGCGCCCTTCGTTCCAATGGTCGCCCTCACTCCCGACGGACTCTGGCTCGCCCAGGTGCGCAAAGACACTGTGCTCATTTACCAATTGCCCGGTCGCTAGAGCTAGACCAGTTCCCTCAGCCGCCTCCACAGATCCACCAGTTGCTCCAGGCTGAGTTGCTCCGCCCGCAGGCGTGCCTCCGCAAAGTCGCCCGTCTCCCCGTACACCGCCGCAAGGTTGTTCTTGAGATTCTTTCGCTTCTGGTGAAAGCATGCCGCGGCGAACTTCAGAAACCCGGGCATGTCCTCCACAAGGGGCGTCTGCCGAATGGTCAGCAGCACCACGGCCGAATCCACTTTCGGCGGCGGCTGGAATGCCCGCGGCGGGACCGTGAACAGCAGCCGCGCATCAGCCTGTGCCCGTGTCCGCACGCTGAGGTAACCGTAATCGCGGCTCCCCGGCCCGGCCACCAGACGCTCGGCCACTTCCTTCTGCATCAGGAACACGGCCCGCTTGAGAAGCGGCCCCAGCGCCAGGGTGCGCTCCAGGATCGGTGAGGTAATGTAGTATGGCAGATTGCCCACCACTACAGCCCGCCCCCATCGCCCCAGGTCTGTGGCGAGTACGTCGCCCTCCACCAACTCGAACTGAGGCGTGTGGGCGAACTTCAATCGCAGCCCGGCCGCGAGAATGTGGTCCAGTTCCACCGCCACCACTCGTTGCGCCCGTTCCACCAGGTGCGCCGTGAGCGCCCCTCGCCCCGGACCGATCTCCACCACCAGGGGTTCTCGCTCCTCGCACGCAGCCCGCGCAATGCGGTCCAAAATCGAGGTGCGTACCAGAAAATGCTGTCCGAGCCTTTGGCCCAACTCAGCCCTTCACGTCAATCCGGCTGCGGCGGAACGAGAGGAGCAATTTGCCGGCCATGGGCTGTCCAAAGGAGAGCGCCGGCGTGAAGCGGGCAAACAGCAGCGTGTTCTCAATCTCGCTGCGGATTTCCGCATTCACTTTGCCTTGCGGCAGGCTGTAGTCGATCACCTGCCCCTGATCATCCAGCATCACCTCGACGACAATCTCATCGTCACTGATGCTGAACGGGGCCACGCTCTTCACGCTCGGCTCCTGGTAGAAGGCGGTCGGGACGTCATTGGACAAGTTGCGCGCAGTCCCGGCTGGAAAGGAGGGAACCAGCATGCTGAAAAGCACCATCGCTGAAACCAAACCGCCCGCAAACGGGAGCGCCAGCGGACGCATCAGATTGCTCGCTCGCTGCTTCATTCCTTCCAGCGCGAACTGGGCCATGCTTTCCTGGTGCGCTACACTCCTGCGGCGAGCAGCCTCTTCCGAAGCTATTGCCCGCAGTCGCGCGCTGAGTTCGAATGGAGGAGCCACGGTTGGCAGCTTCTTCACCAGACCTCGAGTTCGGGAAAGCTCTTCATACCGGAGAGCGCACTTGCGGCACTCCCTCAGGTGTACCGAAACTTCCCGCCGCTCGGCATGGGTCAACACGCCGTCCACGTATCCGGACAATCGTGAACCCACCCGCCAGCACGCTGGGGAGATCCGGGGAGAGAACAACGCGGTC
>JADLBD010000143.1 GCA_020847975.1 Bryobacterales bacterium
CGCCGATACCGACGGCATTGATTTCCGCCCCCTCCCCGGCCATCTGCTCACGCTCCGCGGGCGCGTCACCGGATGCCCGCCCGGGGAAGGCAGCATCCGCGTCACCCTCAGTTCCGGCACGGGCGAAGCCACCACCAGCGCGCCATGCCTCTCCGGCGACTACAGCTTCGACAAACTCGCTCCCGGCAAGTATGAACTCCTCGCCGTCCCCACCACCATGCCCACCGTGGCCGCCTGGAGGGAGGTCGCGCTCGATCGCGACACCGATGTGCACCTCGGCATGTCGCCGCTGGTCGAGGTGTCCCAGTCCTTCACCCGTTCCGGAGGCGGCAAAGCCCCCTCGGGCAGCGTCTTTGTTCAGGTCCGGCGTCACGACCCGGCCGGCGAAGGCCCGCTCCTCCCGCTCACCCGCTTCCTCTTGCCGGGACGCTGGGACGTTATTGTCAAACCCGCCGCATCGCTCGCCTTCACCGGCTTCCGCGTATACTCCCCGCGATATGCAAGCTTCAGCCTCAGCGACGAAGCCTTCACCGTCGAACTCGGCCAATCCGCCATCGCCACCTTTACCATGGAACTGACCGGCAAGCCTGCCACAATCGCCGGCACAGTGACGCGCACCGGACAACCCGTACCCGTCGCGCCCGTTTACCTATGGCCGATGAACGAACACCTCCGCCGCTGCCTCCACGGCTTGCAGTCGCTCCTCACAGACACCGAGGGAAAATTCCAATTCCTCGGCCTTCCGCCGGGTGACTATCTGATCCTCAGTTCTTTCGATGTCGACGAAATCAACCAGACCACGCTCGAAGACGCACACGCGAAATCCGTCACTCTATCCGAGGGAGCCACGGAAACCCTCGCCCTTGATCTCTACACCGCCCCCTAACAGATATGCGCCCCGATCGCCTCCGTGTACACCGCGTATAACGACTGGCTCCCGCACATGAACAGCCGGTTCCGTTTCCTCCCGCCGAAACACACGTTCGCGCAGATCTCCGGCAGCAGGATCTGCCCGATGCGCGTCCCGTCCGGCGCGAAGACATGCACCCCGTCATAGCCTTCGCCAACCCACCCCGCGCTCGACCAGACGTTGCCATCCGTGTCACAGCGGATGCCGTCGCTTAGCCCCGCGCCCTTGCCCGGCCAGTCCATGTTCGCGAACGTTTTCCCATTCCTCACCTTGCCGTCCGCAACGTCGTACACTTTGATGATTCGCGCAGCCTGCGGAAAGTGCGTCGCCCCCGTGTCCGCGATATACACCTTCTTGTAGTCGGGGGAGAAACACAACCCGTTCGGCTTGTATAACTCGTCCGTCAGTTTCTCGATTTTGCCGTCCTTGTCGATGCGATAGACGGCCTCCTTCAACTCCAGGTCCCCCTTGTTGCCCTCGTAAGCCATCAGCGAGCCGTAGCCCGGATCAGTGAACCACACGCTTCCGTCCGGATGCACCACCCCGTCATTGGGCGCATTCAGCCGCTTCCCGTTGAACTTATCGGCGAGCACCGTCACCTTCCCGGTGTGCTCGTAGCGCGTCACCCGCCGCGTCGCATGCTCGAACGATATCTGCCGCCCCTCCCAATCGAACGTGTTCCCGTTGCTTTGCCCCACCGGGCTGCGGAACGTGCTCACGTGCCCGTCCTCCTCGAGCCAGCGCATCTGGCGGTCATTCGGTATGTCGCTGAACACCAGGTAGCGCCCTTCCCCGTTCCAGGCCGGCCCCTCGGCCCACAACAGCCCCGTGTAGAGCCGCTGGATCGGCGTATTCCCGATCTTATACCTGGCAAAGCGCGGATCGAGCACAATGATGTCCGGGTCCGGATACCGTATCGGGTTCTTCCCGGACCAGTCCCGCTTTGTCTGTGCCGCGGCCGCGGCGGCCGTTCCGGCGGCTGCAAGAAAACTCCTTCGGTTCATGCCCATGATGTCTTGTCATAATATCGCGAGTGAAGACCTGGAAAATCACGCTCGAATATGACGGCACGAAATATAGCGGCTGGCAGGAACAGAAGAACGCCCGCACCGTCATGGGACAACTCCGCAAGGCTGCCGAAGAGTTCCTCGGCATGGACGTCGATCTTCAGGGAGCAGGCCGCACCGATGCGGGCGTCCACGCTCTCGGGCAGGTGGTCCACCTCCGTGCCAATACCCGTGATCGCATTCTACCCGCGCGATTTCTCCGCGAGTTGAACGACCGTCTTCCCGCCGATATCGCCGTGCTCGAAGTCGAAGAGAAGCCCAATCGATTTCACGCCCGCCACGACGCCCTCACCCGCAGCTACGTCTACCAGATCTCCACGCGCAAGAATGCCTTCTCCAAACGCCATGTCTGGTGGATCAAGGAAACTCTCGATGTCGATCTCATGCGCCAGGCCGCCTCGCGCCTCGCCGGACGCCATGATTTCCTCTGCTTCCGCGCGCAGGATCCTTCGAAGCCTGATGAGTCCACCATCGTCGTCGTCGATTCCGCCGAATTCGAACAGCACGGCGATCTGCTCATCTTCCGCATCGAAGCCTCCCACTTCCTCTGGCGCATGGTCCGCCGTATTGCCGGCGTCCTCGTGAAACTCGGCAAAGGCGACATCCGCATGGAAGATTTCGAAAGCCTCCTTGCGGCCCGTTGCGACCCCCGCCTCAAAGTCTCCGAATGGACCGCCCCCTCCGCGGGCCTCTTCCTCGAGCGCGTCCGCTACCGCGGCGAATCCTCTTGACGGTAACATGGCATTCTATGACCCGCCGTACCGCCGTCTCCGTTCTCTCGCTCTCGAGCGCTCCCCTTGCCGCCGCAACGCCGCCACCCCTCTGCTTCGAATCCGCGAAGTCCCTCGCCGGCTTGCTGCGCAGAAAGAAGCTATCGGCTCGTGAACTCCTGGACGCGCACCTCAAACAAATCGAGCGGGTGAATCCGAAAGTGAATGCTATTGTCACGCTCGTCGCCGATCAGGCTCAGGCGAAAGCCAAACAGTGCGATGAAGCGGCCGCGCGCGGGCAATTCCTCGGCCCCCTCCACGGCCTGCCCATCGCGCACAAGGATCTCGAGGATACCAAGGGCATCCGAACCACCTACGGCTCACCCATCTTCAAAGATCACGTACCCGAAGCCGACACCCTCATGATTCATCGCATTCGCGAAGCTGGAGCCGTCTCGCTGGGCAAAACCAACACGCCGGAATTCGGCGCCGGATCGCAAACCTTCAACACCGTGTTCGGCGCCACCCGCAATCCGCATGACCTGACAAAAACATGCGGCGGCTCGAGCGGCGGCGCTGCCGTCGCGCTCGCCTGCGGCATGATCCCCATCGCCGATGGCAGCGACATGGGCGGATCCCTCCGTAATCCCGCCGCGTTTTGCAGCGTCGCCGGATTCCGCACATCGCCGGGACGCGTGCCCAAAGTGCCCTCTATCGCCGCCTGGAGCACGCTCAGCGTCGTCGGCCCCATGGCCCGCAACGCCGCCGATTGCGCCCTTCTGCTGAGCGCCATGGCCGGCCCCGATGAACGCTCCCCGCTCTCCATTCACGAAGACGGCGCCCGCTTCGCCAAGCCCCTCGGGCGCGACTTCAAAGGCGTTCGTGTCGCCTGGTTCAAGGACCTTGGGGGAATTCCTTTCGATCGCAGGATCGTCGAAGTGGTGAATGCGCAGCGCAAGGTGTTCGAATCCCTCGGCTGCATCGTCGAGCAGGCCGAACCCGGCTTCGAAGGAGCCGACGAAGCTTTCCGCGTCTTCCGCGCTCTCGCGTTTCATCAGCAGCATGCGGCCAAAGCGGCGCAGCACCGTTCGCAAATCAAGGCGACAGTCCTCGAGGAAGTGGACATCGGAGCGCGCCTGACCGGCGCCGAAGTCACTAAAGCCGATACGCTGCGTTCCGCCTACTACCACCGCGCCGCCGAGTTTTTCCGTAAGCACGAATTCTTCATCCTGCCGGTGACGCAGGCGCCCCCGTTCGACGTGAACCAGCCCTACGTGACGGAGATCGAAGGCCGCAGGCTGGGCAACTACATCGATTGGATGCGCTCCTGCTACTACATCTCCGCGCTCAACAATCCGGCCATATCCGTTCCCGCCGGATTCACGCAGGAAGGACTGCCGGTGGGCCTCCAGATTGTTGGCCGGCACCAGGACGATTGGGGAGTGCTCCAGATCGCGCACGCCTTCGAGCAGGCAGTTCGCGTTCAGCGGATTCCCGCCGTGGCGCTGTAAGAGCGCCGCGGCCTTTAGCGCAGCCGGATCCCCAGATCCCGGAGCGCCCGATCCGGTACCGTCGAGGGCGCCTCGCACATCAAGTCCGTCCCTCTGGCGGTCTTGGGGAACGGAATGACGTCACGGATCGACTTTTCGCCGGCAAGGATCATCACCAGGCGGTCCAAGCCGAGGGCGATGCCGCCGTGCGGTGGAGCGCCGTACTCGAGGGCGTCGAGCAGGAAGCCGAACTTCATGCGGGCTTCTTCGTCGGAGAGGCCGAGCGAGGAAAAAACCTTGGCCTGCACATCGCGGCGGTGAATACGGATGGAGCCTGAGCCGAGTTCGACGCCGTTCAGCACGATGTCATAGGACTTGGCGCGGCAGCGTGCGGGGTCTTCGGTCAGCTTGTCGAGGTCCTCATCCAACACCGAAGTGAAGGGATGGTGCGCCGCCATCCAGCGCCCCTCTTCCTCGTCCCACTCGAACATGGGGAAGTTATCCACCCACAGGAGTTTGAAAACCTTCGGATCGAGGAGTTTGTGCTTGTCGGCGTACTTCTGCGCGCAATAGAGCCGGAGTTGGCCGCACGCCAGAAGCACGGTCTCTTCGGGGCGCTGTCCTTTCTTTTCGCCGGCCCAACCGGCAACAATCAGCAGGTCGTTCTCGCCTGCTCCGCAGCGTTCGCGTACCTTCTCCATCTGAGCGGGGAAATCGCGCTCGAGGCGCTTGGCATCGTCAAAGACGCGCAGCCCGCGCTCCTGGCCGAAGGCTTTGATCTCGTCGCGTTCCCTGCGGGTCGGCGCGCCCGTATTCGGAATATGGATGGCCACCAGCGGCAACCCTTCGGTGGCGAGTCCCTGGCCCTCGAAAAGATCTTCGACACAGTGAAAGGGGGGAATGCGCATGTCGGGCTTGTCGATGCCGTAGGAGCGCATCGCCTGCCCGTAAGTCATGCGCGGAACGGCGCCTTCCACCTGGAAGCCGGCCACTTCGAAGACCCGCTTCACCATTCCTTCCACGACGTCGAAGATGGTGTCCTTCTGGGGAAACGACATCTCGAGGTCGATCTGGGTGAACTCGGGCTGGCGGTCGGCGCGCAGGTCTTCATCGCGGAAGCAGCGCACGATCTGGAAATACTTTTCATAGCCGCTGACCATCAGCAGTTGTTTGAAGATCTGAGGCGATTGCGGCAGCGCATAAAAACTGCCCGGAGAGAGCCGGCTGGGGACGAGGAAGTCGCGGGCGCCTTCGGGCGTCGATTTCGTCATGAACGGCGTTTCGATTTCCAGGAATCCTTGGGAATAGAGAAATTCGCGGACGGCGAAGGAGACCTTGGAACGCAGAATGATGTTCTTCTGCATCTGGGGCCGGCGCAGATCAACATAGCGATACTTGAGGCGGACGTCCTCGGCAATCTCGGCGAACTCATCCATGGGGAACGGCGGCACGCGCGATTCGTTGAGGATCCACACCTTTTCCGCCACGATTTCCACTTCTCCCGTGGAGATGTTCGGATTGATGGTCTCCGGCGAACGCTTCTCGACGGTTCCTTCGATCGCCACGACGTATTCCGAGCGCAGCATCTCCGCCCTGGCGTGGACTTGGGGGCCGACATCCTCGTGGAAGACCACCTGGGTGACGCCTTCGCGATCGCGAAGATGGATGAAGATGACTCCGCCCAGATCGCGGCGCCGGTGGACCCAGCCCATGACGAGGGCGCGGTTGCCGGCGTCGCTCGAGCGCAATGCGCCGCAATCGTGGGTGCGCTTCAAATCGCCAAGAAAATCCAGAGCTACTGCTTGCCGTTGATCAGTGGTTTCTGCCATACAAAACTTCCGTGAGTCTTTCGCGGCTCACACTCTCCTGTTCGCCGGTGGCCATGTTTTTCAAAGCATAGGCCCCGGATTGAATCTCGTTATCGCCGACAATCAGCGCATACCGCGCGCCGGTCTTGTTGGCCAGTTCGAGGACGCGTTTCAGCTTGCCCTCAAAAGCGATCTCGACGCACACGCCGTTGCGGCGCAGGTCCCGAGCGAGGACGGTGGCATGGCGCAGCGCATTGTCGCCCATCGGGGCGATGAACAGATCGATCGTGTCCTTGTGGCGGTCGGGGTGCGCCTCCTCGACGCTCATCACGAGGCGGTCTTCTCCGATGGAGAAGCCGATTCCGGGCGCGGGCACTTTCGAGCCGAGGGATTCGGCGAGGCCATCATAACGGCCGCCGCCGAGAACGGAATTCTGCGCGCCGAGCGCCCCGTGCACCACTTCGAAGGTGGTTCGCATGTAGTAGTCGAGTCCGCGGACCAGCCGCGGCTTGACTTCATACGGGATGGCACGATCATCGAGGTAGGTCCGCACCGCGGCGAAGTGGGTTTTGCACGGTTCGCAGAGAAAATCCAAAATCGAAGGCAGGGCGTCGATGACCGGCTGGTCCTCGGGGACCTTGCAATCGAGGACGCGCAGCGGATTAGTCTGCACCCTGCGCTGGCAATCGTGGCACAGATGGAAGGCCACACCGGCGAGGCGCTCGCGGAGTTCCGCCACATAGCGCGCGCGGCATTCCTTACAGCCGACGGAGTTCAGCAAGAGCTCGAAGCCCTCGAGGCCGCACCGGGTGAGGATCTCGATGACCATCTCGATCACTTCGGCGTCGACGGCGGGCGATTCCGAGCCGATGACCTCTGCCCCGATTTGCGAAAACTGGCGGTAGCGGCCTTTCTGCGGCCGCTCGCGGCGGAACATCGGCCCCATGTAGTAAAGCTTCTGGAGCCCGGGAACCTGATCGAGGCGATGTTCGATGAAAGCGCGGATCACGCTGGCCGTGTTCTCCGGACGGAGCGTAAGCGAACTGCCGTCGCGGTCCTCGAAGGTGTACATCTCTTTGCTGACGATGTCCGTTTCTTCCCCCACTCCGCGGGCGAAGAGCGACGTTTCTTCAAAAATAGGGGTGCGAATCTCGCTGTAGTGGTAGGACTGCATGACGCGGCGCGCCACGTCCTCGACGTGATTCCACACTCTGCTTGCGGGCGGCAGGATGTCCCGTGTTCCTTTGACGGCTCTGATCAAGA